>JASFHG010000528.1:0-3524 GCA_050123355.1 Planctomycetia bacterium | reverse complement strand
ATACCGGTCCCGAGCGTCAAAAACATCAGGCCGAAGATAAACCGGCCCATCAACGAATGATCGTTCTTCTTCGAGCGGCGATGTAAACCGTGCTGCTCGGAATGAACCGTATCGAAACGATGCTCGATCTTCGCCGGTTCCGTGACCGACGTTGACGTATCGATCATCGACTTGGAACTTTCCAACAGATCGAGCGCCTCGCGGATGTGGCTAAGCTGCTCGTCCAAATTCCAACCGTCATAGGCCGACGAGACAGGCCAACCACTTTCGAGATCCGACTTCTCGCGATACGCGTCCTGATAAAACGTATCCGGCAACGACGCATGATTCGCCGCCGACGAAGGGTGCGGACCATGAACGCTATTGACCGAACTCGCTTCGGAAACATGGCTCGAGATGATCGAGCTCTCCGACATGGCCGCCTGTTCCTGGGTCATGCCGCACCGGGAGCAGGCCAACCGACCATCCTTGGCCGAGGCTGCCCACGGTACATCTTGTCCACAGCGGATACACCACATCGGATTATTGCTACGTTTTTCGACTAGTTGCAACGATACGGAGGGAGTCAAAAACTCCCGTAATCTTCATCGACCTGGCCAATCGGGTGGCATCAGGTTTTTCGACCTACCATAACCCAAAAGAGGTAAAAGATTATTTACTCATCAAAAACACATACAATATAGATAAAATACAGCGACTTTATCGGCTCGCAGCCGCTCAAAAAAGGCCATGACGGCCACATTGAGCAAGAAAAACGGCTCCAAACCGAAACTTCCCCCCATGACAGCGACTTTTTTCCCAAACCGACCAAGCCGCAAAGCTTTTCAGGCAGCAAAATAGCCGATAAGATGAGAGATTCTGGGCGAACAAGGCCCCCGGCCGAGTGTCCGACTCTTCGTACCAAGCCGAAATTGAGGTGCAGCCTCTATTTTGGTTCCATGGAAAAATTCATTTTATATAGTTCCTGATCCAAATTAGGGTCTGCCGACGCAGCCCCAAATTCGGCTTGAACCGTAACCCACGTTACTTTCAATCCAACCCAACAAAACCCATGAAAACCAACGAACTTCGCGAAAAATACCTAGCTTTCTTCGAAACCAAAGGCTGCACACGCCGCCCGAGCGACGTGTTGGTCCCGCGGTGGGACCCCTCGGTCCTCTTCACCCCGGCCGGCATGAACCAGTTCAAGGACCACTTCCTCGGCCGCTGCAAGCTCGACTTCACCCGTGCAACAAGCTGCCAAAAGTGTCTCCGAACCGGCGACATCGATAACGTCGGCCGAACCGCCTACCACCACACGTTTTTCGAGATGCTCGGTAACTTCAGCTTCGGCGACTATTTCAAACGCGAGGCGATCAACTGGGCGTGGGAATTTCTGACCGACAAGAAGTGGCTCGGCCTCGACCCCGAGCGGCTCTCGGCGACCGTCTATACCGACGACGACGAAGCGGCCGACATCTGGGCCAAGGACGTGAAACTTCCGCAAGCAAAGATCCAGCGAATCGGCGAGGACGAAAACTTCTGGCCGGCCAGCGCCCCGTCGCTCGGCCCGGACGGCGTCTGCGGCCCGTGTAGCGAAATTTATTATCACACCGACGATGGCGAGGTCGAGATCTGGAACCTGGTCTTCACCCAGTTCAACCGCGTCGGCGACCCACCGGACAACCTACGCCCGCTGCCGAGCAAGAACATCGACACCGGGATGGGCCTGGAACGAACGGCCGCCGTGCTGCAAGGCGTCGAGACGAACTACCACATCGACATCCTCCGCCCGCTGGTCGAAACGGCCGCCGACATCTGCGGTCTAAAGTACGACCCCGACAGCGAAGAGGGTCGCCGGTTGCGCCGGATCGTCGACCACGTCCGCGCCTGCTCGTTCGCGGTGCACGAAAACGTCTACCCCGGCCCGAACAAAGAGAAGTACGTCGTCAAGCGGCTCCTTCGCCGGGCGGTCCTCGATGGTCGTCAACTCGGCCAACAGAAACCGTTCCTCTACAAGCTGGTCCCGGCCGTCGCCGAGATCATGTCGGAACCCTACCCCGAACTGAGCGAAACGATCGAGCGAGTCTCCCAGGTGATCGAAGGGGAAGAGGAAAACTTCCTCGGCACGATCGACGGTGGCCTCGACCGGATCGAGCGGATCTTCAAGCAAATGAAGTCGGAAAATCGCGGCCTCGTCTCCGGTGCCGACGCGGCCGAGATGTACCAAACCTACGGCTTCCCGCCGGAGCTGTTCGAGACGATGGCGGCCGAGCACAACTTCACGTTCGATTGGGACGGCTACCAGAAAGAGATGGAGCAGCACGGCATCGTCAGCGGTGGCGGCCAGCGTGGCGAGCTGTTCAAAACCGACCCGCTCGAGTCGCTTAAAAAAGCGATGCATGGCAGCGAGTTCCTCGGCTACGAATCGGGCACCGTCGAAAACGCCAGGGTGCTCGGTATCATCGCGGGCGACAAGCTCTGCGACATGACCGACGAAGTGAACCACGAGCAGCCGATCGTCGTCGTGCTCGACAAGACCCCGTTCTACGGCGAGATGGGCGGCCAAGTCGGCGACACCGGCACGATCCAAAGCGATAAATTTTCGTTCGACGTGATCGACGCCCAAGTCGACGGCGGCTTCACGCTCCATCGCGGCCACCTGCGTAGCGGAAAGATCACACTCGGCGATCATGCGACCGTCTCGATCAACACGGCCCGACGCCAGGCGATCCGGCGTGCCCACTCGGCCACCCACCTGCTCCACCTGGCGCTCCGCTCGACACTCGGCGGCCATGCCGAGCAGCAGGGATCGAAGGTCGACGACGACATCCTCCGCTTCGACTTCACCAACCCGAAGGCCGTCCCGCGAGACGTGCTGGCCGAGATCGAGATGAAGGTCAACCGCGCGATCCTCGCCGGCGAATCGATCGCGTGCAAGGACATGCCCTTGAACGAGGCCCGCGATTCCGGCGCGATGATGCTCTTCGGCGAAAAATATCCCGACGTGGTCCGCGTCGTTTCGATGGGCGACAGCAAAGAGCTCTGCGGCGGCACGCACCTGGAGAACACCGCGCAAGTCGGGCTGTTCAAGATCATCAGCGAAGAAAGCGTCGCGGCCGGCACGCGACGTATCACGGCCCTGACCGGTTTGGCCGCGTTGGAGTACGTCAATAAAAATGAAACTGCGCTGAGCGCCACCTCGCTGGCACTGAAGATTCCTCACGAAGAAGTCCCCGCCCGTGTCGAGGCGATGTCGAAAGAGATCCGCTCGCTCAAGAAGCAACTGGCGGCCGGACCTGCCACGTCCGGCGTCAGTGTCGACGAGCTGATCCAAGAAGCGATCGACATCGACGGCGTCAAGCTCATCATGCGTGACCTACAAGGTGCCGGACCGGACGCGATGCGAAAATTGATCGACCAGTTGCGTCGCAAGGCATCACCGGTCGCCGTGATGTTAGGCAGCAAGCAGGGCGAAGGCAAGGTGACGATGATCGCCGGCGTCTGTCGCGACCTGATCGATAAGGGTGTCGACGCGGTCACAT
>JASFHG010000527.1:0-3525 GCA_050123355.1 Planctomycetia bacterium | reverse complement strand
TCGACCGTGACCGCGATACGATCATTCTCGAAATGCTTCTCGGGACGAATCTCACCCGGCGTATCGGCCGCCGTAACGATCGACCACAGACCGACAAGAAAAAAAACGCCAACAGAAAATAGGACAAACCGAATAAACTTGTATTTCAACATCGGGAAATTTCTCCTTCCACGCCCCATCATATCCGAGCGCCCGGACCATGTCAAAACGGACCACCGCCGCTCCCCCGGCTCTACTAAGACCTTTCGCATCGGAACCATACCTTTTCCTCTGGCCCAAAAAGGTTTCCATGATCCCGGCTTGGAAAGTTTTATAGAACATGGATGAATAAGATGAACCGGATAGAAAAGAATGTTATTACAGTGAGGTCACAGAGAGCACAGAGAAATACGAGTTAAAAATTTTACCGCAGAGGACGCCAAGAGCGCAGAGCAAAAATTTTATTGAACCTCTGCGATCTCTGCGTCCTCTGCAGTAAAATTCCCTGAATGCCTTTCGTGATCGCCTTCAAAGTGCGGATCCATATCCGCTGCCGTTCTTGCAGGCTGCGAACCCCTTTCAGTTGGCTTTGGACCGGTTCCCACAAAGAAAGGTCCAGGCCTTCCATCGCACGCTCCTCGAACAGGAGCATCGAGCCGAGGATTTGCGTAACGAACATGTCATCGCGCAATTTCGACAGTAAGAATTCGAGATGGCGGTCGCCACGCTGGGCCAGATAGGACAATAGCCGACGATCGCCCATCACATGGCTCTTGCCCGCCGCCAACTCCTTCTCGACCGACTCGTGCCACGCGGCGAATTTCTTCTCGTAGACAATCTTTTCGAGCACGTCGATCCACGCCTGACGGTACGCTTTCAACGTCCGCACGTTTTTGAAATACGACTCATACTTCTCCGCAAGCGGGCTGTTCTTCAGCAGGGACGCGGCAAACGGCATCTGGTAGAGCTCCGTCAGCAAAAATTCCGGATGCTCCTCGGCATGTTTTGCCAGATACGCTTTCGTCAACGGGCCGATGCCGAATTGAACCTTGCGGTCCAAATTGTCGATCGACTGCTTCCACTCAAGATATTTCGACTCGTAGTGAGGCTGCGTCGTATCCTCGGGAACGCACTGAATCGCTTCGGCCGAGACAAAATAGCGGTCCTCGCTTTCGGCGAAGACGGCCGCCGAGTCGGTATCGTTCGCGGCCTCGGGCTGCTCTTCACGGATCGCCTCCTCCAGTATCTCCACCCAACGATCGTGCAGCCCGATCCGCGCGTCGGACTCACCTCGTTTTTCTCTCGCTTCTTTCTGCCGGTCACGGATCTCGATGAGGAGAGGTCGGCCGACTCCCTCCAGTGCCCTCTTTTCAAAGACCGCCATATAAACCACGATCCCTAGGCAAGCGTCCTTTCCACGCAACTTCGAGAGCAGAAATTCGAGGTGACCGTCGCCTCGCTGGATCAGATAGGACAAGGCCGTAAAATCACAATCCATCGGGATCAGCCGACTGGCCCAGTGTTTGATCGACCCTTTCCACTGCTCGTACTTCTTTTCGTAAACGATCACTTCGAGCACGTCGATCCATACTTGGCGACACTCGCCCAGGGTCCGAACTTTCGGATCCTTGAATCGCGACACATACTTTTTCCCGAGCGAACTTTTTTGCAAGATGACGGTCGTGTAAGGGGTCTTATATAAATTCGCCAGCAGAAACTCGGGATGCTCCGCGGCGTGTTCCGCGAGATAGTCGACCGTCAGCGGCTTGCCCAACTGCAAGTTATCGACCGACGCTTGCCACTCGTGATATTTCGCCTCGTACTCGGACACCTCCGCGCCGACACCCAAACAGCTCGTACAAAAGCCCGCACAAACCAAAAAAGCGGTGGTAACCATCGACGACCTCCTTGGAATTGGTGACACTACTTATGCCGTTTAGCGGTCGAATGGAATTCGACGCGTTTGGTGTTGGTTCGTTTTTCCAAACACGTCGAACTCCGTTCGACCGCTAAACTTCGAGATCCGCAAAACATTTCTCTTTCCCTGCTTTTATACAAAAAGTCCACAAATAACGCAATCGCGGCGGTTTGACCGGGGCGGGGGAAGTCGCTACAATAAAAGTAAGGTCATACTCCCCCCACCTATCAAGGATCCCACCATGTTGAAGTCGTCCTTCTTACTGAAACTCGGCCTGATTCTCGCGACCTTTTGTTACATCACGTCGCTCCACGCAGCCGAGGTACAAAAGAAGAAGCCGAACATTCTGTTCCTCTTCGCCGACGATCAACGGGCCGACGCGATCCGTGCGCATGGGAATCCACATATTCAAACGCCCAACCTCGACCGCCTGGCCGACGAAGGCTACAGCTTTCGGTCCAATTACATCTTCGGCGGCAACAGCGGCGCGGTCTGCCTCCCGAGTCGGGCCATGCTCATGACCGGCCGATCGTGGTTCCACATCAAAGATACCAGGACCCTCAAGGGACTGAAAACCCTGCCCGAGCTGCTCAAGGAAAACGGTTACACCACGTTCGGGACCGGCAAGTGGCACAACGGCGAGGCGTCCTGGCTGCGGTCCTTCGATCGTGGCAAGAACGTTTTCTTCGGCGGCATGTCGGACCACACCAAGGTGCCCGTCCGTGATTTGGGATCCGACGGGAAGCTGACGAAAAAACGGACCGGCAAAAAATTCTCCACCGAGCTGTTCGCCGACGCGGCGGTCGAGTTTTTACAGAATCATGATAAGACCAAACCGTTCTTCGCCTACGTCGCGTTCACCGCACCCCACGACCCGCGCCAACCTCCGCTAAGCTACCGCGAGCCATACTACCGCAACCTGCCGCCGTTGCCCAAAAATTTTCAAAAGCAGTTCCCGTTCGACATCGGCATGATGACGATCCGCGACGAAGCGCTTGCCGGCTGGCCGCGCACCGAAGCGGTCGTCCGCGACCAGTTGGCCGAATATTATGGCCTGATCACGCAGATGGACGAGCAGATCGGCCGGATCCTCAAAACGCTCGAAGCAACGGGCGAGGCGGACAACACGATCGTCATCTTCTCGGCCGATAACGGACTGGCGATCGGCAGCCACGGCCTGCTCGGCAAACAAAACGTCTTCGAGTGCAGCATGCGGGTGCCGTTGATCATCACCGGGCCCGGCATCCCGGCCGGAAAATCGACCGACGCGTTCACCTACCTGCTGGACATCTTCCCCACACTCTGCGACCTGTCGGCCGCCACGCCGCCGAAAGACCTCGAAGGCAAAAGCCTGCAACCGCTGTGGGAAGGCGAGAAGGACCAGCTCCGCGACTCCGTCTTCCTCCCGTTCGTCAACCACCAACGGGCCGTCCGCGACGAACAATGGAAACTGATCGTCTACCCCAAGATCCAGTACATGCAACTGTTCGACCTGAAAAACGACCCGCTCGAAACCACCAACCTGATCGACCGCGCGGAATACGCCCCGGTGGTCGAACGCCTCAAGAAAAAGATGACCGCCTGGCAAACCCAAGTCGGCGACAAGGTCAAGCTCCCGACCAAACTCA
>JASFHG010000526.1:0-3525 GCA_050123355.1 Planctomycetia bacterium | reverse complement strand
ACTATTAAAATAGCAAAGCTATTTAATTCCGTGGTGTGGGAACACCTACAAAAAAGTCCCAATTCCGGCTTGGTACTGATGTTGAAGCCTGTAACTTTAAATATCTGAGACTCAATAAACGGGAACCTACCGCAACGCGTCGAGCACCGCCTGCATGTCGGGCGGGATCGGGGCCTCGACCGTCATGCGTTGGCCGGTGGTCGGATGGTCGAACGTGATCTGGCGTGCGTGCAACGCCTGGCGGTCGAGCAAGACCGTCTCGTCGTCCGCCCGATCGGGACAGAGCCGACCGACCGTGATCTGAGAACAGCCGCCATAAAGCCGATCGCAAAGGACCGGCGTGCCGATATGGTCCAAGTGGATCCGGATCTGATGCGTTCGGCCCGTCTTGAGCTGCACCCGAACGGTCGCGAAGTTTTTGGGCGCAAACGATTCGAGCACCTCGTAGAACGTGATCGCCTCGCGTGCGTCCGGATGGTTCCGCCGGATCGCCATCCGCTCGCGGATTTTCGGATGCGGCCCGATCGGCTCCTCGATCACGTCCCGATCCCGGTTCGGGATGCCGGAGGTGATCGCGAAATATTCCTTCTCGGTCGTGCGCAGTTCAAATTGAGTCGCCAGCTTCGCATGGGCCTGATCATTCTTGGCCACGACAATCACCCCGCTGGTATCTCGATCCAACCGATGGACGATCCCCGGCCGCGTCGGGCCGCCGGAGTGGCTCAACTGGCTGCCGAACCGAAACTGCAAGGCACTCGCCAGCGTCCCCGACCAATGACCACGCGCCGGATGGACGACCATGCCGGCCGGCTTGTTGACGACGGCCAGCTCGTCATCGTCGTAAAGAATATCGAGCGGAATATCCTCCGGCGTCGGACCCTCGCGAGGAATTTCGGGCAAGGTAAGCGTCACCCGCTGCCCCGGCTTGAGCCGATAGCTCGGTTTCCCGCCCCGCCCGTCGACTTTGACCTCCCCGGCCACGATCACACGGCGCAGATGGACCCGGCTATAATCGGTCAGATAATGGGCAAGAAATGCATCGAGCCGCCAACCTGACTCGCTCGGGGCGACAGTCAGTTCCAGCGGCTCGTTAGGATCGATCGAAGGCATAGGTACTGGCAGAAAACCGTAGGCGTTTGTAAACTACTCGGTCGTCTCGGGTTCCTTTTTCGGTTCTTCCGTCTTGGGTTCTTCGATTTTTGGCTCTTCCGTCTTCGGCTCTTCCTTTTTAGGCTCTTCTACCTTGGGTTCCTCGATCGTCGGCTCTTCGGTCACGTCACCGGTCTCCAGAGCGGGCAGCCCCATATCGTTGAGACTAGGAATAGCACTTTTGTCGAAATCAAGCGGGCCGTCCAACGGCTTTGGCTCCTTCTTGGGCTGCGGTCGATAGTCCTTAAACAGATCGTAGAACTCCTTGGTACTCTTCTTGCCAAGGTCCTCCAGCCGATTTTCCGCGACCGAAGCGTAGATACCGTCTTTCCACTTTTTAAGCTGTTCTTTATAAGTCGCTTCGGCCTCGTCGAGATTCCCTTGCGACTCATACGCTCGCGCCAGCCCGAAGGTGGCTCGTTCGTCCAGCAAGGGATTTTTGAACTCCAGCGTCTTTTTATAACATTCGATCGCATCCTTGAGCTCCATATTGGCATGCGTCTTGTCGATAAAAAGTTCTTCGCACGCATTGCAAAGCCGGATATCCCCTTCACAAACGGTCGCCCACTGGGCCGCTTCCGTATCGGGATACTTCACCGACACTTCCTGCATCGCACCAACAGCCTTGTCGGAATCCGTACTCAACGCGGCGTAATACATTGTCCAAGCCGATTCCGACTCGACGTGAGCATTTCGGCTCCATAGCCCGATACCGATCGCGAGAATAAGGACCGCAATGGTACCGCCGACAATGACATTCGTATAAGGCTTGACCTTCTCGATGACATGGACGGTCCAATCGGCCAGTTTGTTTTGTTCCAACTCGTGACGACGTTCACTTTTCATGGGTTATTGCCTATCCTTACAGAATCTTTGATAAACTAAAACGGTTCGCAGCGGACCATACCCCGATCCATCCCCCCCCATTCACGAGTCGGAACCGAAAGAGGACGAACTCAAGCTTCTGACGAGGCCCAAGCTGCCAAACCGCTAAGTATAGTGGCTCTTTGCCCTTCAAGTCAATATGGCAAAAGCCCGATACAGAAACGATCCGGGCCGAAAATCACCACCGATCGCCATTCCGAAAGGACACTGGGAAAACTGCGTGAAATTTATTGGCAACCGCGTAAAAATCCTGCTCGTTATTTTTGACTGATTTCATGGTTATTAGCATGCGTGATCGGCTTCGCCAAGCATCGATCGCCCCCTTTCCTCCCCCAATTTGCTCCCTGCCACCCATTGACAACCCCCCAATACAGTGCTAAAAAAGTCGGTTTCGACCGTTCCAAAAACAGGGCAGCCCGATCATCTATCTGCCTTGGAAAACTTTAAAAAACAACCTTACAGGAGTCAGTAGAGTGCCGATTAGTGAACGAAAGAAGGAAATCAAACGCCGTCGCCATCGCCGTAAAAAGCTTGACCGGTACAAACAAAAGCTGGCCAAGGCGAGCGAGTCGGACAAGGCCGTCATCGCCCAAAAAATACGCGATTTGACGCCGGGAGCAGAAGGCCTCGTCCGCGATCTGAAGCTGGAAGACAAATAGGCTTTTATCGCCCTTTCCGGCCGCATAACGAGCGGAACCGACGTGGCTTGCACTGATCGATTCCATGCCCAAGAACCGCTTGGGCATGGGAAATTGAGGCCCGTGTTCTTGCGAAAATGCTTAGAGGACATTTCAAAACCAGGTTTTGAAACGCCTTCTAGCTACTCGCCCGTCCATGGAGAGCTTTTCTGACAGCCGAGTTGTTTGAATTTGCATAAGCCCTTGCATCCATCCGCCCGACAAAACTCCACCCCAAAAGAGACCGCCGCAAAACACCCCCTCTACCGAGCCATTTCTCCACGCTTATTTTCAATCTCTATCCAGAATTTTCTTTTAAAAAGCGAATAATCGCTTGCAGAAAGGGGGGCAATTTGGATACTATATAGGTGTTGTAGTATGTTCAAAGAACCGTTATTTTAACTAGCATTCCTGATAAAAATAGACGAGAGAGAACCGATGACTACGCTTGGAAAACTTTCTGCCCTTATTTTGATTTGTGTGATCTGCACCGGAGTTTCCGCCGGCCCAATCGTCTATGGCAACTTTGATGTCACGACCGCCCAGTTCCTGGACGTTTCGGAAGATGGGATTGTGGTTTCCGGAGTCACGGAACCTCTCTACGGAACACCCACCCCTGCAGACAACTCTCTGCTTTTCAATCCTGTCAGCTTTGGTGCCTACTCGTCCGGGTTTAACAACACCATCGTCGACGGAAGACTGGAAACCATCATTGTACCAGATGCAGGTTATGGCCTCGATGGCATCGCGATCATTGAAGGAGGCGATTACACTTTTTCCGGCGCTAATGGAACCTCGGCAACTTCGGTAGCGG
>JASFHG010000525.1:0-3533 GCA_050123355.1 Planctomycetia bacterium | reverse complement strand
TACGCGAGACGATCTGTTGAGTATCTCGAACTTTGGCGAGAAGACGTTGGAAGAGGTATTTCTCGCCTTGGAAACGATCGGTTTCTGTCGCGGTAAGCCGGAGGAGAAGACCTCGGCCTAGACAAATTTTTTCCACTAGACGTATTGAACCCAAGCTGACCGAAGCGCTGGACGAACGGAGACGTTATGGCCACTCGTGGCATCCGAGTCGTAAACAAAAAGCGAGGTAATCGTCGCAGCGGTTCCCACAAGATGGGCCGCGTCGGCGAATTGGCTTTCTTCGCGGCGTTTTTCGTCGGGGGGCTGATCGGTCTTGCGCTCGTGCTGGGTTTTGTGGTCATTCCCGAGCTTCGATCGGCGCACGAGTTTGTCGAGACGGTCTGCGTTGTAAAATCAAAGCGGATCGGCGAGTCGCAGCATATCGTTCACGTCGAATTGCCGAATCCTTCCGCGACGGAAGAAGAGCCCGAGGAGCCTGAAGGTTCCGAGAGCGAAAGCGAGCTTGCCTATCGGCCGGAGATCCGGATCGAGTATGAAGTGGATGGCCGCAAATACTCGACGTGGACCTACGACATTGCCGGCGTCTATTCCAGTGACCATGCCGCACAGCAAGTGATCCTTGACCGGTTCGAGATCGGCAAGGAGTATCCGTGTTGGTACGATCCCCAGGACCACAAGACGGCGGTCTTGGTAAGAGGGTTTAGCTGGTTCGGGCCGCTGATCGCGTTGATCCCGCTTTCGTTGCTTTTGATCGGAGGCGGTGGTCTGCTTTACGGGCTGTTCCATTTGGGAAAATCGGCCGAGCATCGTGCGGCGGTCGCGCTGCGAAACCAGCGGCGACGCGAGCGGATTTTGCGGAAAAGCGGCCTGACGCCCGACGGGCTGGGTCTTGAAAACCTGCCGAGCGTGCCGCGAGGGGTCCATATCGCCAACAGCCCCGGCAACACGTTTCCGTTCCGGCTGCCGGTCTCGGTCCTTCCGGCGTGGAAGCTGCTCGGGTTGCTTGCCGCGTGTTTGATTTGGAACGGGATCGTCGCGATCTGCATGACGATCGTCGTGCAAAGTTTTATCGACGGCCAGCCCAAGTGGGCGATGGGCCTGTTCACGCTGCCGTTCCTGGCGTGTGGTGTCTTTCTGATCTGGCTGCTCGTGAAGCAGTTCCTCATTTCGACGAGTGTCGGCGTGACGTTTGTCGAGATGTCGTCGCATCCGTTGATGCCCGGCGAAAGTTATCAGTTTCTCTTGCACCAAGCGGGCCGGTTACGGGTTGCCCGCCTCGAAATGAACCTGGTCTGTCGCGAGAAGACCCAATATCAACAGGGGACCGATACGCGGACCGAAAGTCAGGTGGTTTTCGAGCAGGTTTTGTTCAGCAAGAAGAGATTCGAAATCAATCATGGCAAGCCGTTCGAGGTGCAAGAATCGTTCGAGGTGCCCGAGGGGGTGATGCACTCCTTCACCGCGGACAGTAACGAGGTGAGTTGGTCGATCGAGGTTCGCGGCCGTGTGGCTCGGTGGCCTGCCTTTACGCGGACGTTTCCGGTCGTCGTTCATCCTCCGCATGGCGGCGATTCTCCGACGATCCGGCTCGAACTTTCCTCAACCCCGGCCGCGCACAAGCCGGCATCTCGCGACCTGGCGAGCATGAAACGCTTTGGGTAGGTGAGGATTTTGCGAGTTGTTTTTAGCCGACGGGCCTGCCCGTCGTTTTAGCCATCGAGCTTGCTCGTCGTTTTGAAGCGTGTTGGCACTTTCAAGCGACGGGCAGGCCCGTCGGCTAAATTTTGATGCGTAATAACATACCTGATGCGTTTAGCACCTACCAAAAAACATTCCATGACGGATCTATCTCAAATTGCGATCGAACTTGACCGGCCCGACCGGGAGTACATGCCGGGCGACATGCTTGCCGGTACGTATACGATCCGGCATCTTGAACCGAGTGAGATCCGAGCGGTCGAGCTGTCGGTGCTCTGGTATACGATCGGTAAGGGGGATGAGGATCTGGCAGTCCACGAGTTCCAACGTCGCTCGGTCGACGACGGCGATTGGATCGATACTCACCCGGTCGCGTTCAAAACGAAGCTGCCGCCGAGCCCCTTGAGCTACGAGGGGCGGATCATGAAGATCGGTTGGTGTGTGCGGGTTCGCGTCTTCCGGCATAAGGGCAAAGACCTGTTCGCCGAAGTCCCCTTCACGTTCGGCCAAGTCCGGCCGGCCCGGCTTGATTGAAGCTCCGCATTCTTCCGAAAGCCATGTTCAAGAGTTTAGCGGTCGAATGGAATTCGACGTGTTAAAAAGTTTTTATGGCCCGTAAAAAACACCCTGGTGCAGAAGCACCATTCAAAACGCGTCGAATTCCATTCGACCGCTAAACTTTGAATTTGTAAAACCTACTGATTTTTTCAATCAATAAACCCATGAGCAACTACCTACAAACGGCTGAAGCGGCCGCGCTGGCGGCAGGTGAAAGACTGATCGAGATGCTGGGCCGAGTTCACGTCCGGCTCAAGGCACGTGCCGATCTGGTTACCGAGGCCGATTTTGCCGCGCAAAAGATCATCGCCGATATGATCCTGCGAGAGTTTCCCGATCATGGGATCCTCGGCGAGGAGAAGATGGATGATGCCGAGCGGGCGACGGAGGCGGTCGGGTGCCGGTGGATTGTCGATCCGCTGGATGGTACGACGAACTATGTCCACGGCGTCCCTCATTTCTCGGTTTCGATCGCGATGGAGTGTGACGGTGAGTTGCAGGTCGGGGTGATCCACAACCCGACGACCGGCGAGATGTTTTCGGCCGAACTTGGAAAAGGGGCGACGCTCGACGGCCGACCGATCACGACCAGCGGTGTGGAGGATCTTTCCGACGCTCTTTGCGCGATCGGATTGCCGCCGGGGGTTTGTGAGACGGATCCCGACGTGAAGGCCTTCTTCAATGCCGTGCCGCTCACGCAAGCACTTCGTCGGACCGGGTCGGCCGCGTTGAATCTGGCGTATGTCGCGGCCGGGCGGTTTGATGCGGCGTGGGGGTTTGCGACTTACCCTTGGGACATTGCCGCCGGTGTGCTTTTGATCCGCGAGGCGGGTGGGGTCGTGTCCGGCACCGATGGTAGCACGCTGGATTTGAATCACGGTCGGTTTGTTGTTGCGGCGACGCCCGTGCTTCACGACGCGGTGATTGCCCAGGTGACACGCCCGGCCGGGTAGGTTTTTCCATGCCGTATCTTTCTGAAGTTGGATCCGACTCTCTGCTGCGCAGAGAATCGGCTTGGAAGGGGGTAAATCAAGTGGCGCAGAGAATCGGCTTGGGGGTGAAGCCCGTTTCTTGCGTATATGTGGTAGTCCTTTGCCATTTTACCTGAACCGTTTATGCCATAAATCCCGATTAATAGATAAAGAGGGAGCTGCCCGAGGGGGGCGGATATGAGCATGGAATGGAAAAAAGGTTACGGACGATCGGCCGCGGTACTGCTGTCTTGTTGGGCCATTTTACTTGGGGGATGCCGCGTCGGGCCGGATTACTGTGGGCCG
>JASFHG010000524.1:0-3540 GCA_050123355.1 Planctomycetia bacterium | reverse complement strand
AAGTCGTTGCGGATCATGTCGACGATCATCGCGTTTTCCGCCCGATCCTTTTCCGAAACGGCCAGCTCCGCCCGTTGTGCCGAGTGACGAGCCGAGTCTCGGTCCGCCGGTCGGGTCCCCTTCATCGGCTTCGAGATCACACACGAGCCGCGTCGCTCGAAGAACAGCTCCGGCGTGACCGAGCAGATCGCATGGCTACCAAGGTTCATGAACGTGGCCATCGTGGTCGGCTGCCGTCGATAGAGTCGATAGAACAACGCATACGGGCTGCCATGAAACGCCGCGTCGAGCCGGATCGTGTAGTTGATCTGATAGGTATCGCCCGCGGCGATGTAGTCTTTGATCCGTGCAAAGTCGCAACCATACTCCTCCGACGTGCGGTTGGCCGCCCATGGCCCGACGTAACAGTCGGCCCCTTCGAGCTCCGGGAGCGTCTTGAATTTCTCCGCCTTGTCGTAGATACCGAACCAAAGCAGCGGCAGCGGTCCATGATCCGAGCCGGCAGCCGACGGCACACAGACTTCCATCGCCTCGTCCATCGCACCGGCCGCTTCGTAGGCCAGATAGCCACACGCTTGCTCGCCAGCGTCGACCGCCGCCTCGATATCGGCCAACAACGGCATCACCTCGGCCGGATCATGTGTGATGAAAATCTGTCGCGGTGTTTCGTAGAGCCGCCAGGGATCGGCCGCGTCGTCGCACCGCATGAGGATTGTCCCCTCACGCTGCAAACGGCGGATCCAGTCGGCGAGACTCGCGCTGTCGTGTGGGGGGGCCAATTCGTGGAAATCCTGATGGGGAAAGATGGTTGATGGTTAATCCCTAATAATAAGGAATAGGCCCAAAACGGGTCAACCTGGGCAGGACGGCGAACTTTTCCGTTCTGACAAAAAACCGACTGGAGTGCCTTTCCCTGGCTGTCCGAACATGTTAGAATCAGTGAGATCATTGGTTGACCCTCCTGCAGAGGGGATGCCTGTCGATTGAAATGCCGGAGTGGCGGAATGGCAGACGCGATGGATTCAAAATCCATTGTCCGCAAGGGCATGTGGGTTCGACTCCCACCTCCGGTACTTCTTATCTAGCAAGAGGTTACGGAAACTGCGTCGCGACGATGGGTTTCCGATTTTTTCGTTTCTTGGGTACCCACTTGCCAACAACACGACTTCCCAACACTCATGCGGATCGCAAGAAACCAAGTTCTTTTGCGAATCTATAAATAAAAACGCTGCCCGAGAAACCTGCCTGGATGGTTTGAGGTTTAAGGAGGGAGAAAATCATGACGATGGACATCCAACCAACGCTGATCGCCGACGAGGCATGCCACGTGGGCGAGAACCCGCTCTGGCACCCGGACCAGAAACGACTCTACTGGCTCGACATCCCCCAAGGACGCATGTTCCGCTATGACCCGGCCACCGGCCGACATGAGCTGTGCTATGAAGACCAGGTGATCGGCGGGTTCACGCTCCAAGAAGATGGCAAGCTGCTGCTGTTCATGTCGCGAGGTTCGGTGAAGACGTGGGATGACGGAAAATTGGAGACCGTCATTGACGAGATACCCGAAGAGCGGAACACACGGTTCAACGACGTGATCGCCGACCCCGAGGGACGCGTGTTCTGTGGCGTGATGTCGACGCCCGAACGGCCGGGTCGTCTCTATCGACTCGATCCGGATCGTTCGTTGCAAATGATCCTCGAAGGATGCGGCACGTCGAACGGGATGGGCTTTACCTTGGACCTTACGCAAATGTATCACACCGACACGGGCAGAGATTTCCGGTTGATCCGTCGTTTTGATTATGATCGTGCAACGGGCGAGATTTCCAACCCGACGCTCTTTCATCAAAGGACCGTCGGTATCGGCCGACCGGACGGGATGACGGTCGACGCAGAAGGATGTGTTTGGAGCGCACTCTGGGACGGTCGGGCCTTGATCCGAATTGCTCCAGACGGCACAATGATACAGCGAATCGATTTTCCGGTACCAAAAGTTTCGTGCATCACGTTCGGCGGTGACGACTATACCGACATTTACGTCACCACGGCCGGTGGCGACCTGCGAGAAGAAGACGGAGCCGAAGCAGGCGCGTTGTACCACCTGAACCTCGGTATCACAGGCCGGCCCGAGTTCCGCTCGCGGATTAACCTGTAACAAGAAGGATTTTCCATGTTCGATCAACTTGGATCGCTTGTCGCACGGCGGCGGGCTTGGATCCTTGTCGTTTGGGTTGTCGTCGTCGCGGCAGTCCATATGGTCGCACCACGCTGGAACTCTGTTACCAAGGATGGCGACTTTGCCTATCTGCCTCAGGATCGAACCAGCGTCCGAGGAAATCAACTGCTCTCCAGCGGCTTCCCTGACTACTACTCGAAAAGCCAACTCGCCCTGGTGCTTGCCCGCGAGGATGGCAAGCTGAAAGTCGAAGACTACAAGATCGGCGACGAGTTGCTCCGCCGGTTCCCTGCCCCAAGTGACGAGGAAGAAGCCCCATCGCCGGCCAAGCCTGAACCTCCAAAGCCTCCCAAGAACGAGAAACCTGCGGCTGAGGACACTCCTCCGACGACCGAGGTGAAAGAAGGGGATGACGACGCGAAAGCGGAAGAAGAAAAAAAGGAGGAGGAAAAACCGGAAAACGAGGTCGGTGAGTCGGAAGAGAATGTCTCAAGAAAAGAAATAAAACCATCTGACAAAAACATAGATGAAAGCACGGGGGCAAGCCCCGCCGCTAACGAGAGCACGAAGCAAATCGCTGCTGAGCCGCCGAGCGACTCGCCGGTCTCGGCCGTGTGGCACTATGACACGCCGGTAATCAAAAGCCGGCTGGTCACAATGGGGCCTGACGGCAAGGGTGAGGCGGCTATGATCGTCTTGCACCTCCGCAACGAGTTCATGGCGATCGAGAACATGAAGTTTATCGAGTCGGTCTACGACACGCTGGACGAGATCCGTGCCCGGCCCGACTTCCCGAAGGGATTGAAGCTCGGCGTAACCGGCTCGGCCGCGATCGGGGCCGACATGCTCCTGGCCGCCAAGGAGAGTATCCGAAACACCGAATGGACCACGATCACGTTGGTCTTTTTGATCCTGCTGCTGGTCTATCGAGCGCCCGGTCTGGTCTTGGTGCCGCTGGTGACGATCGGCGTCTCGGTGATCTTCTCGATGGACCTGGTCGCGCTGGCCGCCTCCTGGGCCGACCACTGGGGGATCGACTTCAAAGTGTTCAAGACGACGCGGATCTTCATCGTCGTGATCCTGTTTGGAGCAGGCACCGACTATTGTCTGTTTCTGATCGCACGCTACAAAGAGGAGCTCCAACGCGGCTTGACGCCCCAAGACGCGATCGCCGAGGCGCTCGGTCGGGTCGGCAACGCGCTGGCCGCCAGTGCCTTGACGACCGTCCTCGGGCTGGGGATGCTTTTCTTCGCCGATTTCGGAAAGTTCGCCAGCAGCGGCCCGACGATCGCGCTATGCCTGCTGGTCACGCTGCTCGCGGCACTCACATTGACGCCGGCCGTGCTGTGTGCGGTCGGCCCGGC
>JASFHG010000523.1:0-3545 GCA_050123355.1 Planctomycetia bacterium | reverse complement strand
CAATGAAGTCGACTCGGGTCCGTTCAACAGCGTATCCTTGGCAACGCCATTGGTTCATTATCAGTTTGAAGGCAACATGAACAACTCGGGTTCAGGTGCTGCTACTTATGATGCCAGCAACGATGGCTCCGGTGCCAATCTGAGCTACGAAACGACTGGTGGTATTGGCCAAGGTCAATATCTCAAGTTGAACAATGGTGACCTTTCCTCCACTGGCGACGGTGACCGAGTCGTCATCCCGATAGAGATCGCATCCCTCGACCATGGCACGATGTCCTTCTGGCTGCGGGAAGATCAACGCTACTACTACAATTCCATCTTCAATTGCCCTGCAAACAGTGGCGATTGGGAAATGTGGATTTATGGTGGCGATGGTACAAGAGCCGACCTCTATAAGGGGCGAATCGATTCGGGTGATGTTTGCACCAATCCTGCATTGAACGAAAACGGCAACGGCGGTCTTGATGTTTGGAACCATTTCACCTGGCGATGGGTTCAAGAAGAGAGTGGGTCGTGCCATTACCAATTGTTCCTCAATGGTGAACTTGTAGACAGCTGTACTGGCGGCAGTTGGGCTGAATCCGGTATGCAGTTCTTTCTCGGTGGCGGTAACGGAAACGACTATGCCACTTGGAGCATGGATGATTTCCGTATTTACAACGTTTGTTTGGACGAAGATGGCATCAGGGCCCTTGCTGCCGAGGTTCCCGAACCGAGCACGATCATCTTGATCCTCAGTGCCTTGGCCGGTCTGGTGTTTTTCGCCCGCAAGCGTTAGACGTAAAAAAGTTTTTGTCAGAACAGAAAATATTGATACCCGACTGTTTGGATAAGGAAAGGATCATGACGTCTTGGCTCTTTCGGCTCTTCATGGATGAGGAACCGGTTCGGTCGAGGCAAGGTGGAGAAAACCCGCCAAAAAAACATGGTCCTTTTCCTTGTACGCGATCTCGATGGAAGGGTAGCTGCTTTCTGGCGGCAATAAAGGAACAACAGCAATGACACGCAAGTTTCGCACTTCGTGTTATCGCTGTCTGTTTCCGGCGGGGTGAAGAGGCATGTCAAAGCAATAATTTTGTTTCAAAAGATTTTTAAAGGAGTCAAGCAATGAAGCAACTCACAGTAATGATGGCTCTTCTGGCCGTGGCAGCACTTGTTGCACCGGCAGGAGCCGCACCCCTTCTCCGAGACGGTCTTATCTCCGTTTGGAGTTGTGACGAAACCACCGGTTCGATCGCCTATGACGGGGTTGGCAGCAATAACGCCACTTTTACTCCCGGAATGGCAACCACCAGCAGTGGTTTCAGTTCTACCGATGCCATGACCGGTGCCGGCATGGGTGGTTATATTCAGTTCAACGGCGATTGGGACACCGGGACAACTAGCGGTACTCAAACCGCCGCGGAGATCGGAGTCCAACCGTCTCTCCAAGTAACCGACCAATTTACCATTTCGGCGTGGGTACGATTCGACAAACTCTCGGCCGACTATAACGAAAACTTTATGGGCATCTTCGACTCGCAAGCCGACGACTATGTCTTGTTTTTCGAAAAAAGCGGTCGAGTGCGTACCAAGGCCAAGGATGAAAACGGTACCTCATTCCGGTGGGGATCGAACTCCGCACAGTTCGATCCGCTTGTTACGGACAGTGTCAATAACAACACTTGGGTACATGTCGTAACGACCTACGATTCCACGGGAACCTATAATGACCTTACCGTGGGTCGAATGTATGTCAATGGTGCCGAAGTTGCTACCGCTCTCGTTTCAAACACCGTCATGGATACCATCCAAACCGGACAACATCTGTCGATCGGTGGTACGTTGAGAAACAATGTTACTCCGGAATATTACTATGGTGCTTTCAACGGCGGTATCGATGAAGTCGCGGTCTGGGGTCGAACACTCCAAGCGGACGAAGTTTCGTACCTCTACAACGGCGGTGCCGGCGTCCCCATTATGAGCGCCAACCCCGAAAGCACCGGAGTATTTGTCGATCCGTTCAATGGTGTTGATCTGGCTTCCGCCACTCCGATCGTTCACTATGAATTCGAAGATAACTTGCTCAACAGCGGATCTCAGGGCTTTCTTAGCAATGGTGTGGCTGATGGGCCTGGCACCTTTATGAGCTATGAAACCAACACCCTGCCTGGTTTGGGAAAGAATCTCAAATTGAGCAACGGCAACATTGCGTCCGGTGGCGACCGAGTGGAGATTGCGCAAAACCTGTCTGGCCTATCTTCGGGGACCATATCCTTCTGGCTGCGGGAAGACCTACGCTACAACTACAATTCCGTCTTCAATTCTTCGGAAACTCCCAACACCTGGGAAATGTGGATCTATGGTGGTGATGGTACAAGAGCCGACCTCGTTAAAGCGAGACTCCACGATGATGCTAACGTTTTCGTCAACCCGGATCCTACTGTACCCAACGGGAATCCGGCCGGCCTTGGTGCTCTTGACACATGGAACCTCTATACCCTCCGCTGGGTCCAAGAAGAAAACGAAATTGAGTGCAACTATCAACTGTTCCTCAATGGCGTACTGGTAGACACCCAAAACTACCTTTGGGAATCTTCCGGAGATACTTTCTACCTCGGTGGTGGCGACGGCAATGACTATGGCACCTGGGGTATGGACGACTTCCGCCTCTATGACGTCTGCCTGAGCGAAGATGCCATCATGGAACTCTTCGAAGAAGTTTATCCTCCCGATGATCTTCCTGGCGACGCCAACCATGACGGTGTGGTCGACGCTTCCGACGCCACGATCCTTGCCGGTAACTGGCAAGCAACGGGTGCCTCGTGGGAACAGGGCGACTTCAACGGCGACGGAACAGTTGACGCCTCCGATGCCACGATCCTTGCCGGCAACTGGCAAGCCGGTGCAAGCAACACCGCAGTGCCCGAACCGAGCACGATTATCCTGATCCTCAGCGCTTTGGCCGGATTGGGACTCTTCCTCCGCCGTCGTTAAATCGATGGTGGGAGTAAGATACTCCTAAAAGACAAGGAGCCAAACGCTCCTTCAACAAAAAGTTCAAACGTCGTCGAGACCTTGCGTTTCGGCGACGTTTTTTTATGAGCCAACTCATCCCAGGTTATGGCGTTTTGGTACCGAGACCAAAAACGTGATCCTGGCCACGCAGATAGATGCGGCCGTCCTGGAACGCGGGGCTCGTCACACACGGCTCGCCGAGGTTGGTCTCGTTCAAACGCTTGCAGCCTTCCCGCGTCGGCTCGATGACCCAGCCGTTTCCTTCCTTGGCGATATAATAGACCTTGCCGCCCATCACGCCCGGTGACGCCGTAAAATCGGCCTCAAACTCTTCCTCCCACAACATCTTGCCGGAAGCTGCGTCATAACAAGTGACATACCCATCGCTCGTGGTGAGCAAAAGCAGCCCGTTGACCACCACGGGGCTCACCGTGTCGGGCAGGCCATCCTCGCCCGTCCACGCAATCGAATCCTCGGGAAGCTCTCCTCGATGGCTCAGATTCAGCCGGATCGCCTGCCATTGACAATATTCGTTGCCGACCTGGAGC
>JASFHG010000522.1:0-3548 GCA_050123355.1 Planctomycetia bacterium | reverse complement strand
TATTGAGTCTCAGGTATTTAAAGTTACCATTTTCTCACTAAGCCGAAATTGAGGCGATAGCCTCTATTTTGGGTCAATAGAATGCTTAACATACGTTCCTGACCAAAATAGGGCACGCTTCGCGGCCCAATTTCGGCTTGATTCGCAAAAAATCATGGAGGGTAACTTTGAATACCTGAGAGTCTATAGCTTGCCAACTTGCATTGTTTTGCATCGATTTTTATTCCCTGGACGCTTGGCGGGCTATGGAGTATATTGGGGCGGATATGCTTCCTTGTGAAGATTTTCTATTCTAACAAATGAGACTAGCACGACTGTCTGCGACGGGGCTAATAAATAAATTAAAAAAGAAAGGCTTTTATCATGAAACGTATTGGTGATCCGGTTATCGGGCCTAGCGGCAACGTACTGCCATTTTCGGCCGGTGTTGAGGTAAACGGCATGGTTTTCGTCTCGGGTCAACTTCCGATGAAGGATGGGAAATTGGTTGGCGACACGATCGAGGAGCAGACGGCCGTTTCACTCGACGGTCTCGAGGCGGTCCTGAAGGCGGCCGGGCTCGGGATGGAGCATGTGGTCAAGGCGAACATTTGGATCACCGACGCGGCCCATTTTCCGGGCTGTAACGCGGTCTATAGCGAGCGTTTCAACGAGCCCTATCCGGCGCGAGCCACCGTGATTTCCGGCCTCGCCCTCCCCGGTGCGATGGTCGAGATTGACGCCATCGCCGTCCGGCCTTAACGAAAAAGGGGTTGGTTTTCAAAGACGTTTTTTCTTGCTTTGTAGAAATACTATATACATGGTTTTTGTCGGCTGAGATAAAAAGTGGTGGGCATCGAGATGTTTTTTAGGTTTACAGCGATCTTGGCAATTTGGGTAGTCACTCTTTTTCTCGTACATAATGAGAAAGTACACGGCGAGCAGGTATCATCGATACGCATTGGTTCGCCGGATGGAAAGAATCTTTTTACACTGAAGTACCCCGGCAAGGAGAGTGGCCGATCGGTTACCTTTTCTGTTGCACGCAATGGTCGAGCGATCATCGAGCCTTCTGAGCTAAAGATCAAACTTGCGGATAAAGGGAATTTGACTACCGGAGCAAAACTGCTTGATGTGAAGGAAAACCACATCAATGAAACCTTTAACCTGCCATGGGGCAAGTGTTCGGTGGTCCACGACAAGGGGAACTGGGCTCGATTGCAGTTCAAGAGTGCTAGCGGGGTTTTTTGGTTTCTCGAAGTGAGAGCCTGCGATGACGGCATCGCCTTTCGTTACGAACTGCCCAAGCAGCCAACATTGCAGGAGATGGTCTTGCAAAGTGAAGATACCGAGTACCGATTCGCCGGCAATCCGACGGTACTGTTCACGACCTTGCAGCACTTCACCACTTCCCATGAGAGTTTGTATCAGCAGAAACCGTTGGATCAGATTCCCGTCAATAAATTGATCGAGATGCCGCTGCTTGCAGAGTGGACTGATGGTACTTCTGCCGTCCTGACCGAAGCAAGATTACGTGACTTTGCCGGGATGTATTTGCAGCGCAGCTCGAACCAAGATCCCGTGGTTTTACACGGCCGTCTTTCGCCATTGCCGGCTAAAAACACCGACAAAGAGGCTTGTGTTATCGCTCAAACACCGCAAGCAAGTCCCTGGCGGGTGATCTTTTTGGCCGACCACCCCGGAAAACACTTGGAAAGTAACCTCTTGCTTTGCCTGAACGATCCACCGAAAGGCGACTATTCATGGGCCAAGCCGGGCAAGACAACTTGGCATTGGTGGAACGGTCCCAATAAGAAAGGGTTGCCGTTTAAGTATGGCATGAATTATGAAACCCATAAATATTATATCGATTTTTGTGCGCGTCATGACATTCCTTACCATGCTTTGGTTTTTTCTCGTGTTCCGTGGTATGTTCAGTCTGGCCGCTCTTTCGGGCCTGACGCAAGCACCGACATTTGTCGTGCTCGACCAGAACTGAAAATGCCCGAACTGCTGGCGTATGCCAAGCAACGTGGTGTAGGCATACGGCTTTGGGTGCATTGGTCGGCTTTGGATAAGCAGTTGGAAAAGGCTTTCACGCAATACGAAGCGTGGGGGATCCGTGGACTTATGGTCGATTTTCTCAATCGAGACGATCAGGAAATGGTGCAATTTTGTGAACGGGTATTGGAGTCGGCAGCCCGCCACAAGCTTACTATCCAGTTCCACGGTTCTTACAAACCGTCGGGCGAACAGAGAACCTTTCCCAATTTGTTCAATCGTGAAGCCGTTTTGAGTTTAGAATATTTGAAATGGTCAAAGACCTGCACCCCTCAACATAATGTCAATGTCGCCTATACTCGCCAACTGGCGGGGCCAGTTGATTATCATTTGGGAGGATTTCGCTCCGTTACGCCCGAGAAATTTGAACCACACGATGATCGGCCAAACGTGCTCGGCACTCGATGCCACCATCTGGGCCTCTATCTGATTTATGAAAACCCGTTGCCGATGATTTCCGACGAGCCGTCGGCCTACGAGGGGCAACCAGGCTTCGAGTTCATCAAAAAAGTGCCTGTCACCTGGGATGAAACACGGTTTCTCAAAGGTAAGGCAGGGCAATATGTGGTAATGGCCCGACGCCAAGGTGACGTTTGGTATCTTGGTGGAATAAACAACCAAACCAAACGACTTATTCGTATCCCACTCAATTTCCTCGATTCGGGCGAGTATGACGCTGATATGTTTCTCGACGCGGCAGAGGCGGCAAAGAAGCCGAATTTACTCCGTTCTGAACATCGCAAAGTAACCGCCGCGGATGTTTTGGAGGTTACAATGGCTTCTGGTGGCGGTTTTGTTACCACGATTCAGCACGCCCCTTAAAACGGTTCCCGTAAAAAAGGGTCCGGGAACCCTTTTGTGAGTTTGAAAAAGGAGGAGTATTTGGCAGAATGGAAGTTTGAGTATTGTCGCGACAACTACCCCTATTGCGGGCGGTGAAGTTGACAAGGGGGAACACTTGAAGTGTGTTTTTCAACAATAAACACGACGAAACGGTGGTGATAAACATGACCTATCTTTCATCCTTGTCGAAAGCACAATGGGTGTGGCTGATCGGAACGCTGGCGGTTTGTGTGGCGATCGTGGCGATCGGCGGGTTCTTGGAGTCTGCCGACGATGTTCTTTCGGAGTCCTCTTTCACCGTGAATATGGGCATCCGGGATATTGCACCGAAGCTGGGTGTGACCGGGAAATCGTTGGCCCGCGAGTTGGGTCTGCCAATCGACGTGCCTAAACGCAAGCCGCTCAAAAAATTGGGCGTTTCGCAAGCGGACCTGGACGAGGCGACCCACCACCTCTTGAGCCACCGCGCTTCCCAACTCCGTTACTATGTTTTTGTCGCACTGGTTTTGTGGGGATTGGTTTTTCTGTGTCGACTGGGGCGGCCGGACGGGTCGCCGATCGAACAGAGGAAGATCTGGTATCCCCGTTTGCCTTACCTGTTGGCATTGCTGGCGGCCGGCGTCGTTTTCGGCTTCTTGTTGGGCAAGTCGCCGAACCCGATGGAA
>JASFHG010000521.1:0-3556 GCA_050123355.1 Planctomycetia bacterium | reverse complement strand
ATCAGATAGAAGCCGGGTGCGAGGGTCGGGATGTTGACGGTCACTCGCGAGTTGAAGTGGTCCTTGGGCGGCTTCAGCAGCAACGACCATTGAGCGGCCGCTTCCTTGTTGACGTACTTTTTGTATTTCTCATGGTACGTGTCTTTCGGATTGCCCAGGATTTGAGGTAGCCGGTGGAGACCATTGACAAGATGCTCGATCTCTCGACGTTCTTCGTTGCTCAACTCCGAGCGGCTTGCCTGCTTGATCCCGTTTTTCATGTCGGTCAAAAGCTGTTCCATGTCGATCGCACAGGCGGAGAACTTGACCTGGGCTCCGTTGCGGAAGACGTACTCGAGTTTTGCCGTGTTGCCGGCGGCAAACGGTCGGTGCGAATCGATTCTGCCCCAACGGCCGACGATCTGGTCGAGCTGTTCTTTCCAACGTTTGAGTTGATTTTCATAATTGCGAGTTTTGAACTCGTCATACATCATCTGGTAGTATTCCACCAGCTTCTTCGCATACTCGGCCGCCTTGGGATACTGGCGACGGTTCTGATAGATGTCGAACAGGTTTGCCATCGCTCGGTAACGAACGTCGGGCTTCACCGATTCGTCGTTGGCCACTTTACGGTAGAGCTCGATGTATTGGAACTCTTCCGGCATGCTGAAACGCTTAACGCCGTTGGCCAGCTTGGCGATCGTTTCGTTGTCCTTCAGCGTGTGAACTGCAAAGGGGCCGTGCTCGTCGGTGATCACCTTTTCGAGGTTCTGGCGGAAGGGGCCAAAGTGTTGGATCATCGTCTGGACGCCGAACTGGTTTTGCAGGAAGTCGGCCAGCGCCAGTTGCGTCTGGGGATAGTCACCCGATTTATCGAGGCACCATCGCCAGCGTTGCCCGTCGTTGGCGGCTTTCTCGAACGATTCGGGGGCCGTGTAATAAATGGGGTCGCCGTCGTCGGTGACCGGCGCGCCGGAGGACGAGCCGTAGAAATCTTGATCACCCCAGTCGGGTAGTGTATTCAGGTCGGTCAAATATTGGAGCCGCCAGGCTGTGCGATATTGTCGGAAGCCAAGCAGCATCTTCGCAAAATCGTAGTGGAAATGCTTGGAAAAACTATCAAAGCCTTTTGCGTTCGTATACCCGTTCAACAGAGGCATGGCGTCACTCATCAACTGCAGAGCCCGGACCCGGTCCCGCTCCTGGCAGTTGATCCACCGTCCGCTGCCTCGATGATGACCGCGATAGAACTTGCCCGCCACGAGGAAGCCATAGTGGGGAGCGTCGTAGTAGAGGTCGGCGACTTCCTTGAGGATCACCGGATTGTCGGCATGCGTTTTGACAACCTTCTCGAGAAACGCGTCGTATTCGGAGACGCGATTCAGCCGCTGCAAGCACCGAGTCGCGTTTTTCGCGTCGGTGGCGGTGAACGTTTCTCGCTCGGTGTCCTTGTCCAGTGCCAACTTTTGGTAGAGGTCGTAGGCCTCTTTGAAATTGCCCTGATTTTTGAATTTGTCTGCTTTTAATCGGAGTGCCTCCGAGGTGGAAGCCGGTTTTGCCTCTGCAAAAGAGCCTGCGTAGAAAAAGCTTCCCAGCAAAAGCGTGGTCGAGGCCACGATCGCCAATAACGAGCCAAAGCGTCTCACGGAAAATCCTCCTCTGTCAACGGGACAGTGTGATAGAGTGAAAACTTGGTAAACACAGCGTTTCCGTACCCCCCACGCCGTGTATGGTTGATCTTACAACTCTACGACGCAACGGGTAGCCGGTTCGTTCCAAAGTTTTTGTGAAAAAAGGCGAAACCCCTAGATGGTGGGGGTGAGGCTCCGGTTTTTCTATCGCAGGGTAAATTTCCACCCGATCCGACCCTCTGCTGCGCAAAGGATCGGCTTGGACGAAGCGAAGTTTTTTCGAAGGTACGTTGCCGTACATTTTTTCAAGCTAAGCCGACCCTTTGCGCAGCAGAGGGTCGGATCGGGAGAAGTAAAACCCGGAAACAAAATTACCAAAAACGCCTGCCATCAACCACATGTGGGATGAGAGAAAATTTTGTATTCGCGCCAGCGCCCAACGGAAGCGGGTTCTGTCCTGGTGCGTTTAGCACCAACCAAAAAAAGCCGTAATCGTTTGCGTGGTGTCGAGGGGGGTCGACACGTCGGCAGGCGATTACGGCTATAAAGGGGGGATTCAGTTAAAACTAATGTGTGTTTTGGTTGTTGCTATCGCTTTGAGGCTTTCCATTGGATTGGCTGAGGTGCCGACTGTTGATAGCTGACATGGCGTACCGGCGTGCGTGCGGCAGTCTTGCTGCCACTGGCCGGGACCAGCATCGGTTGGAAAGGCTCACTATGATAGGTCTCTTTTGCGGCCGGCTCCGGCTGGGGTAACGGTTTCATTTCGCCGCCGTTTTCCAGAGGTCGATCTGCTTTGTAGGTCTTCGGAGCGGTTGTCGGCTGATTCTCCGGATAGGTAACCGTCGTGGTTGTCGACTGGGCACAGGAGCTACAACCAGTGCTCGATGTGTTATATCCCGTGTAGCAACCACCGCTCGAACAAGGTGAACAGCCCGTCGAACAAGGCGAGCAGCCGGCACCCGTATAGGTGTAGTAAGGCGTGTTTTGCCAGACCATCCGATAGGTCGTGTACGGTACCAGTTGAGCCGCGCGACGATAGGTCGTCACCGGTCGATAGGTCGTCACCGGGCAGCCCGAGCAAGGATCACACGTGTTGATCGTCTGGCAGCTCGTCATCGGGACGGTTTTGTAGACGGTCCGATAGTAGGTCTGGGGCACGTAGCAGGCCGTGCGAGCCACTGCACAGCTTTGTGTTGGGCAGCAGGAGGCCATCGCCGGGGCTTCGCTCGGATTGAACGGAGGGGCATAGGTCGTCGCCGCGTAGCCATAACCGTCGTTCTGCTTGCACCAGTTCCAAGGCATCAGGTTGTCGATCCATTCACAAGCACTGGCCGGAGCGGTAAACAACATCATCGCGACCGCGACGATCGCCAAAATTTTTGTGGTCTTCTTCATGTTACGTTGGGTCATCTTTCTCACTCCTCGAAAGGGGAATCGAGTAAACCGCCTGCGTCCCAGTTGGGAGTGAGGCGTGAAGTTCAATCTGACGGACCGGACGGCGGGTGTCAAGCGTTTGGGCTCTTGTAGGAGCGGGTCGCTTGAGGGTTACGACCGATCGCCTAACAATTATACGGATTGTGACGGTGGGTTAGTTCGCTCGGCGATCTTTCTCGGTGAGCCGGAACGTTGAGAACGGGGAGTTCTAATCGGTTCCAATCGCCAAACAGGCATGTTTTTAGGAGGAAACGGGCCGACGATTGCGGTGGACAAAAACAAAGGAAAATTCTTTTTTCCGGTAATGCACCGCAATGTCCAGTGGGTTCCATCCCTCCTATCGAGTGAAGTATAGAATACGAAACAAGCGAGTGTGGAGAAAAAACAACAAAAACGGCGCATTTTCCCTGAAGACCCTATTTTGCGTAAATGTTATTCCTTGATTTTCTTGGGGGTGCCCCTTTTTTGTTTGGAAATTCTGTCTAAAATTAACAAAAAAGCGAGAAATA
>JASFHG010000520.1:0-3557 GCA_050123355.1 Planctomycetia bacterium | reverse complement strand
CCGGTGTGACAAAGGGCTGGTGTCAGGTGCGTTCCTCGGATAGAATAAGGATAATAGGGTTTCCCGCCTTTACGAAAGCCCCCCCTTTACCGTTTCTCGGTTTTTCAGCATTCATTTGGAGGAATATCACTATGAGTAAATTTTCGCGACGACGTTTTCTGAGCGATTCGGCCATTGCGGCGGCCGTTCTTTCCGCCGGTCCGATGATGGCGACTCGTGCATTTGCAAAAGAGAAGACCGCCAAGAAGGTTTCGGCGAACGACACGCTGAACCTCATGGTCTGCGGTACGAACGGACGTGGCAAATGGCACATCAAAGAGTTCGGCAAAAAACCTGGTTGCAAAATCAAATACATCTGCGACGTCGACGAAGCGGCCGGCAACAAAGCGATCAAGATGATCGAAAAGAAATTCGGCTACAAGCCGAAGTTCGTCCGCGACATGCGAGATGTGTTAGACGATTCGGATCTCCACATCGTTTCGGTCGCCACGCCGAACCATTGGCATGCCCTGTGTGCCATTTGGGCCATGCAGGCCGGGAAAGACGTTTATCTCGAAAAGCCCGTTTCTCATAACGTGATGGAAGGCCAGAGCCTTGTCGCAACCGCGAAGAAATATGGCCGCGTTTGCCAAACCGGTACCCAGTGCCGTTCGCTTAAGGGCTCGATCGACGCGATCAAGTACGTCCAAGACGGCAAGTTGGGCGAAGTCAAGTTTGCCCGCGGCCTCTGCTACAAACCTCGTCGATCGATCGGACCGAAGGGCATTTATGAGCCGCCCAAGACCGTCGACTATAACCTTTGGGTCGGCCCGGCACAGATGCAAAAGGTCACCCGTCCCAGGTTCCATTACGACTGGCACTGGCAGTATCACTGGGGCAACGGCGACATGGGCAACCAGGGCCCGCACCAGATGGACCTCGTCCGATGGGGGCTCGACGTCGATTCCCTGAGCGAAAACGTCATCAGCTATGGCGGCCGATTCGGTTACGTCGACGCCGGCGACGTGGCCAACACCCAAGTGGCCATCCACACGATCGGCGACAAGACGATCGTCTTCGAGGTCCGTGGTCTCGACACCGACCCGTTCATGAAGTCGAAGATCGGCGCGATCTTCTACGGTACCGACGGGATCGTCGTCACGACCGCCTACACGAAGGCCTATGCCATGGACAACAACGGCAAGATCTTCAGGCGTTTCGAAGGTGGTGGCGATCACGTCCAGAACTTCATCGATGCGGTTCGGGCTCAGGATCCCAAGATTCTCAACGCCGAGGTCCGCGAGGGTCACCTTTCGGCCGCGCTGGCCCACACGGGCACGATCTCCTATCGGCTCGGACAGAAGATGCCGATCACCGAGGTTAAGAAGGAAATCGAGAAGTTCGGCGGCCACGACAAGAACGTCGAGACGCTCGACCGGACGATCGCCCACCTGAAAAAGAACAAGGTCGATCTGAGCAAGACGCAGATGCAGCTTGGCCCGGCGTTGAAGATGGATACGAAGACCGAGACCTTCACGAACAACGACGAGGCCAACACCATGTTGACCCGTAAGTATCGCGAGGGCTTCGTGGTTCCGAAGCCGGAGAACGTCTAAGCGTCCTCCCGAAAGTTCGCCTAAAACAACCAGCTTAGCGCCCCACGTCGGATCCGGCAGTGGGGCGTTTTTTGTGTCCGAAAGCCTTGCTTCGCCAAGTCGGTTCTTGACTCAGGCCCGTTTTTGCACTACAAAAGAGGTATGGCTACACCCGAGCGGAACGACGACCGAAACATCACTGCCCTGCTCCAAAAGGCGCGGCATGGCGATGCCGGTTCGCGCGACGAGCTGTTCGCCGCCTGCCGTGGCTATCTGGCCGTGGTGGCACGGGCAAAGGTCGAAAGTACGCTACGGATCAAGGTCGACGCCTCGGACGTAATCCAGCAGACGATGCTCGAAGCCCATCGCGATTTCGACCGTTTCGCCGGCGAGTCGGAGAAGGAGTGGCTCGGTTGGTTGCGCAAGATCCTCTCCCACAACGTGGCCGATTTTGTGCGACATTATAAAGGGACCGAGAAACGAGCCGTCGGACGCGAGGTGCCGATCCGGACGGCCAATGACCAGACTTCGGAGCACGCCGCCCCCGGGCGAGGCGTTTTGGAGCCGGCCGCCAGTGGCCCCACGCCAAGCCGCCTGGTCGCTCGTCTGGACGACGAGTTCCGCGTCGCGACCGCCCTGGCCAAGCTCTCCGAAGATTACCGCGAAGTGATTATGCTCCGCAACTTCCAGCAGCTTCCCTTCAGTGAAGTCGCGGAACAGATGAACCGATCTCGACCCGCCGTCCAGATGCTCTGGATGCGAGCTCTCAAGCAGCTCGAAGAATTGATCGGTGAGGAAGAGGAATAAGAACGATGTTAGCCCGGCCGCCTGCGGCCGGAAATACCCCCAAAATCCCGTCGCAGGCGACGGGGCTAACGAGTCTGATGGCATGCCTCCGATGATTATTTTTTCCAAATGTCGAAGTGACGAAGTAAATCTGGTCCAACGTCAAGAATCGCTCCTGGCCGAGTTGAAGGGGGACGTCCTCGTCACGGAGCATATCTACGACCTGACCGACGACTCCGAGACGCTCCGACAACTGCGAGAGACCGCCGGAGATTGGATCGTCTTGGCCCGACTCTATCCGCGGGCAATAAAGTGTGTGCTGGATCAATGGGGTTTGCTTGACGGTCGCCAGGTCGAGTGCGTCGACTGGCGAGAGGATCTGCCCCCGACGGTTACCGGCCGAGAAGGGTCGCCCAATCTGACGCACATCGAGGAGCAGGTCGAGCCGCGATGGTACCCGGTGATCGATCGGGACCGTTGCACCGGCTGCTGCGAGTGCATGAATTTCTGCCTGTTCGGTGTCTATTCGCTCGAAGGGGCCGGCGACGTCACCGTCGAGCTGCCGAACATGTGCCGCCCCGGCTGCCCCGCCTGTGCGCGAGTATGCCCCTCGAAGGCGATCATCTTCCCCGAATGCGACGACCCGACCATCGCCGGCAAGTGATTCTTTAACTCCTCTTAGCCGCTGAGCTTGCTCGGCGCTTTATGGGTTAGCAACAGCAACGAATTCATTCGCTACTTTGTCCCCTCGCTACAGCCGCGATTCATACACGGCAGCAAGCGTCGCCACTAACCAGCGCCGAACAAGCTCGGCGGCTAAAAGTTCTGTAAGAAAATGTTACTGCTTGGTGCTATTTTTTGAATGTTAGCCCCGTCGCCTGCGACGGGATTTCCCCAAAACCGGCTGCAGGCGGCCGGGCTAACTGGGGGGTTATTGAATGGCTTTTTTTATTCTTCCGGGCAAAGTGGCACGGCACGGCGAGTGTCACCATCGAGTTCCACGGCGACGAACGTCATGTCGGCCTCGGTCATCTTCATCGGTTGGCCATCTCGTGTCACTTCCACGTCGATGTGGATCGTCAGCGAAGTACGTCCCACCCGAGATACGGTCGCATAGAAGCTGACCTCATCCCCAACGAGAACCGGCTTGTGGAATTCGACCGCATTCATGGCGACGCTCACCATCGGGCGTCTGGG
>JASFHG010000519.1:0-3562 GCA_050123355.1 Planctomycetia bacterium | reverse complement strand
ATAACCGGAATATTTTAACCAGAATCGCAAAACTCCCTGACCGGTACATGCCGAACAAAGTACACAAGCAGTGTTCCTAGATGCGGATCTTGCGCATTGGAAAACTGGGCAAATCAAATGGTTTGCGGTTTTTGGCTGCTTAACGAAAGGATCGTGTTGAGAGCTTTCCTCAAGCATGTCAAGGAAGACAAACGGTGACTTCGTGTCGCCATAAACCCCCCAAGGAAAACGACACAATGAAACGTCGAACTCTTTGTCCCATATCGCTGTCTCTGATGCTCTCGTTGGTCGGAGTTTTGTTGCTTACGTCTCTCACACAGGCGGCCGATCTCCAGTATCAGGTTACCAACCAATCCCAACTCAGCTCTGCCATTGTTGCGGCAAATAATGTCGGAGCGGGCGATACCGTGACGATCACGATCCGAAACAATATTACCCTTAGCTCGGATCTGCCGGCCTTGCAAAAGCAGGGGGTGACGATCGTTGGGCAGAGCAATACGGGCTTGCCGGTTACGATCAGCGGTAGTTCATCTTGTCGCGGTCTATTGATCGACGTGACGACGCCGGCGGTCGGTTCAGCGGACGTGACGCTTCAGAATCTCAACTTTCGAAACTGCACGGCTCAAGGTGGCGATGGTGGAAACGGCCTCGTCGGTGGCGGTGCCGGTGCCGGACTGGGTGGAGCACTCATGATCAAGAGCGGTGACGTGGTTGCCGAAGACGTTTACTTCCTCGATAACGATGCGGTCGGTGGCAACGGTGGCACGGTCGTCAACGGCCTGGGTGCCGGCGGCGGTGGCGGTCTCGGTGGCGATGGCGGCAACGGCGGAACGAACAACGGCGGTCCCAAGGCGTGGACCGGTGGTGGTGGCGGTGGTGTCGGCGTGGGTGCCGATGGTGGCGACGTGGTCACGACCGGTACCTATAATGCGGACAACTCGGTGATCGACGGTTCCAACGGCGTTTATAAAAATATCGATCCGACGCTCCTTGGCGGAAAAGCGTACGCGGGCGAAAACTCGCCGGCCGGTCCGGTCGGTAAAGGGGGCCAATATGCAGGCGGCGGGTCGGCCTCGTTCGGCTCCAATAGCTCCGATAGTTATGGCTCCGGCGGCGGTGGCGGTCTCGGCGCGGCAGGCACCATGGACGCGACGCGAACCAACGGCGGCGACGGCGGCTGGGGTGGCGGCGGTGGCGGCTCGATGGCTTCCGGTGGCGGCGGCGACGGCGGCTTCGGTGGTGGTGGCGGTGCTGCTGTCTTGTTCGGGGCGACCGGCGGCAACGGTGGCTTCGGTGGTGGCGGTGGTGGAGCGATCCTTACCCAAGATTCCGGCCAAGGTGGCTTCGGTGCCGGCGACGGTGCGGCGACCGGTGAAAATGAAGAGCTCGGCGGATACGGTGGCGGCGGTCTGGGTGCCGGTGGTGCGGTCTTCGTCGAAAACGCGGCCAACACCAGCTTGACGGTCCAATATTCAAGTGCTCCGTTGATCAATCCGACCTCCGGTTCCACGGCGACGGGTACTACGGCCACGCCGTTTAGCGGAAATGGCGTCACGGGCGGAACGTCGGGTGGCGGAGCGGCCGGAGATGGCCAGGGGATCGGCTCGGCCGCGTTTCTCGGTAACGACTTGACGCTCAAAATCGACGACTGGAGTGGAAATTCGGCCGTCGACATGACGATCAAGCAGAGTTTCGGTGGCGAAGCGGCCGAAGATCGCTTCGATCCCACCCAAGCAGCCAACGCCGAGGCGGACGGCGGGCTCATCAAGACCGGCCTTGGGACCTTGGTCCTTAGCGGAAACAACAGCTACACGGGCGACACCCAAATCCAAGAGGGGGCGATCCATGCCTCCGGCGGTTCGGCGATCGGTGACTACTCGAACGTCGTTCTTTCTGCCGGCACGGAAATGAAACTGCTCAATAGCGAATCGATCGGCTGGCTCACCGGTGCCGGTGGCAATATCAACTTGAACAGCAAAACCCTGACGCTCATGGGCACGGCCGAGCGAGATCCGGCGGCGATCGACTATGCCGGAACCTTTACCAGCAGCGGAACCGGAAATGGGCGGATCAACAAAGAGGGAACCGGTACGTTCCAGGTCAGCGGCAACAACGCGGCCGCCAACTTCAAGACCTACCTCTACGACGGAACCACGGTCTTCGGGAGCCGAAACGGTCTCGGGCTCGGAACGGTTTACGTCCGAACCAAAGACACCCAATACAACACGATCGAAGCGTCGGCCACGCTCGGTGCCGAGACGATCGTCAACGATTTCAGTATCGGAAACACTAGTGTTCTGAAAATCGGCGGTGATTTCAATGTCAATATTGCCGGAAGTATCCGCGGTCCGGAAGTCATCCTGGACATGAATGCAGATGCGACCGAGTTGCGGCTCTCCAACATCGATCTGTATGACGCGGCGGATCTCGCCGCGGCTGCCGCTGCCGAGGCCGCTTATCAAACGGCACTCGCAAATGCGGCGACGGCCAATGCCAACCTCGCTGCCGCTATTGCTGCCGCTGCCGCAGATCCCACAGACCCCGCTTTGGCTGCTGCCGTTGTCGCTGCTCAGGCTGCCGCCGATGCCGCGAATGCCGCCGCTGCTACGGCTGCCGAGACGTCAAAACTGGCCGCAGTCAATCCGAGCAGTATCGAACGGTTGACGCTCCGGAAAGGAACGCTCATGCTGACCCAGAAATCGACGCTGGGCGGAGCGGTCGTTAATGTTGAGAAATCATCGACCATCGGTTCCGATGCCGGTTATGCCGGAACGTTTGCGAACAATATCCAACTCAACGATTATTCTGTACTGACCGTCGACACGACCACGAACGATCTTACGTTTTCCGGTGGCATTTCCGGGAACGGTGCCTTGCGCCACGACGGACCGGGCACGTTTACGCTTGCCAATGACAACAGCTATTCCGGCGGAACGATCCTCGGGGGCGGAACGCTCCACCTCGGCACGGCTGCGGCCGCCGGGACAGGCCTGATCCAGGTGGTCGACGACTCGACCCTTACCACCGCAGGCGATTTTACCGGTACGAACAATAGTATAATGAATAACTTCTCGCTGGCCGGCACGAAAGTGCTCACGATCGGCGGTACCCAGAGCATGCGACTGGCAGGCAATATCTCCGGAGCGGGTGGCATCACGCTCGACTCGGGTCAGACCTTGATCCTCGCGGGTACTAATACCTATACCGGCCCGACGACCGTCCTCGACGGTACGCTCATCACCGAAACGTCCTCCACGACCGCCGGCCTGATCAATCTCACGCCCGGCGGTGGCGACACGGCCCTCTTCCAACTCGGTGCCAACACCACGATCGGTGGACTGGCCAGTAGCGGGGCAGGCACCAGCACGGTTGATCTCGGCACCTACAACTTGACCGTCTCCGGAACGACCGACGCCAATTTTACCGGCAGCATTACCGGGACTGGCGGCCTGATAAAGAGCGGAACCAACACTCAGGCACTCTCCGGCACGAACACCTTCACCGGCGATGTCACGATCACCGAAGGTACCCTCGCCCTGGGCGGTGGTTCGGCACTAGATGA
>JASFHG010000518.1:0-3562 GCA_050123355.1 Planctomycetia bacterium | reverse complement strand
ATGCACCACGTAGACCACGATATTGTCGTCGGCCAGTTTCTGGCCCAGCTCGCCTGCTTGCCCACCTCCGAGGTCCCAGCTCTCGCCGTCGGAGACCAGGATGATCATACGGTCCCCTTCCTCGCGTTCGATCAACACCTTGCGGCACGCCTTCAACGCCTTGCCGATTTCGGTACCGCCGAACCAAGGGGGCGCGACCTCCGGACGCATGAACGGGGGCGAGCACCGGATCGCCGACACGTCGGTCGTCAGCGGCACCCAGTGGAGCACCGAGTTGCCGAAGAACGTCAGCCCGAACGCGTCGCCCGGCCGATAGTCGAGAAAGTCGTTGATCGCTGCCATCGACCCGTCGTAGCGAGTCCCTTCGCCGAACTCGGCCATCATACTGCCCGAGACGTCGACGCAGAACTCGATGTTGGTCAGCACCCGCTTGCTCTTCGGGGCACCTTGCCGTTGCGGCCCGGCCAAGATCACGATGACCGCCACGAGGATCAAGACGGGCAACGACTCGGCCAAGGCGAGCATCACGAACAGCCCCCGCCCCGGTTTTTGCCGGCCATGGTCGAACGGCATGACCAGCGAGCGGCCATGTCCCCACCAAACCCGTACCATCAGATACGCAGGCAAGATCAATAACAGGAGTACAAGTGGATACGCGAAATTCATAGGGTTATGTGTTTATACATTTTTGTTAGCGGCGGGGCTTGTCCCCGCGTTAAAAAACTTAGCGGCGGGGCTTGCCCCCGCGTTAAAAAACGTTGATTACGCGGGGGCAAAGCGGCGGATAAATCCGCTGCCGCTAACAAATGAAAATTATTGAGCAAGTTTTTAATGGTAAATAATTAACGATATGACTAACACGGGCTTCCTTGCTGCTGTTTGGTTTCTCCAAAATATTCCGGCACGTTTTGATACGGTCGCAACAACTCGACCACTTCCGCCCGCTCGACTCCCTCCGGGCGATAGAGCCAACGTTCCAATTGTTCCAGGAGGTGGGCCGCCTCATGATTCGCTCGCATGGCCGCCATGGCTTCCTCGGGCGAGGCATCTTCCAAATGCAGCTGCTTGCGCCAGTACGCCATAAGGAGCTGCTCGAGTTGCGACTTGTCCGATTCCGTGAAGCGGCCTGACAGGACCAGGTTGACCACATGTTGCAACCGCCGGGAGAGCGGGACCTGGGCTTGAACCAAGCGATGGGCAACCACACGGCGTTTTTGCACGAAGTAAATAAGGGTCGCCAACCCCAACACCCAAAGCCCGGCCAGTGCCCATATAAGACTGCGATAGCCGCCCATCCGCGGAGCCCGGTCCGGCTGCAACGGGTTGGGCTCGACGTGGCCCGGCGGCAGCGAGGTCGCCACCTTGACGGTCAGCGGCGGCAGATCATCGGCCGGCGAACCATCCTCGCGGACCAGGTAGTCGCACAGATTGTACTCGCCCGGCTCTAGGCCGTAATAGACCAGGTCGTAGCGGAAATCGGTGCCGTGGGGATAAACCTGCTCGACCCGCAAGATGAACGGCTCGCGGCGATCGGTCACCGGCTTGACCTTCAACTCCGGCCCGGGCAACACGACCTGATCCAACCGGCCCGAGACGCCGACAAACGACTCGCAACGGACCTCGGTCTCGGCCGCATCGACCGGCTGCATACCCAACGGGACGATAAACACCAAAAGTGATAAAACGATCGAGGCCAAAAATTTTTTGCCGGCGTCCAACATCGTATGATTTCTCCAAGCTCGCATGACTATCGGGCTCCTCGGCCCAGCAGGCCACGCGTACCAAGAAAGTATCGTAGTTTGTGTAAAAACGGCTCGTCAGTGCGGAGAGCCAGGTGGTCGATACAAGCCCGTTTCAACTCGTTGCAAAGCTCTTCCTGAGCAAGACATTGAGCACGGCCGTGCGTGACGAACTCCCGCCCGGTCTCCGCCTCGCGGGCACGCATCAACCCGGCCCCTCGCAGCGAGATTTCCGCCGGGTCGCGAAACTGCAAGACGACGCAATCGTGTTGCTGCGACAGTTGTTTCAACGCGGGGATCGCGCGAGGGTCGTGAAGATCGCTGAGCACGAACACCAGCGCCCGGTTCGGTGTATTGGTGTTCAGTTCCTTGATACGGTCGGCCAGCGCGGTGGTCTCGTCGTAGCGGAACCGTTGCAGGCGATAGAGCCACTCGAAGATCTGATGCTTCGACAAGCTGGGCCGCACCCGAAATCCGTGAGAACCGGCGCCGACGACCCCGACCGGACTGACCCGTTCGAGACACGCCAACGCGATCCCCCCGGCGATATGCAGAGCCAGAGCGTATTTACTTCGTTTCCCCGATTGGACCATCATCGACGCGGAGCGGTCCAGCAAGAGATAGCACGGGAGGCAGCGAGGCGTTTCGTATTCCTTGACGTGAAACTTCCCGGTCCGCGCCGTGACACGCCAGTCGATCGCTTGGACCGGCTCGCCCGGCTGATACTGGCGAGATTGCACGAACTCGACGCCCGTGCCACGAAAAGCGGACCGATCCGTGCCATAGACGATACTGTCGGCGAGTCGCTTTACAGCAATGACAAACTGTCGTGAATCCAGCAGATCCACTTTGTCAAGTTGGCCTTCCATCTCGTTCCCTCGTGCTTGTTTTTCCCCTCAAGCCGAAATTGGGCAGCGAAGCATGCCCTATTTTGGTTCAGCAATTATCTACTCTGACTCAACGCCGGACGCATGACATGATACGCCGTTCCGTTGCCGGTCGTGTCGTGAAGAATTTCGCGTAGGACCCCGACGCCCGTCTTCCCGTCGGCCAGTGCTTCGTAGTTCAGACGCATACGGTGCAACATCACGTCTTCGGCCAGGGCGAACAGATCGTCGGGCACGACATAATCGCGACCGTGGATCAAGGCCCGTGCACGAGACGCTTTGATCAACGCGATCCCGGCCCGCGGACTGCAACCCAGTTCGATGTCGGGATGCTTTCGTGTACGTCCGACCAGTTCGACCACATGCTCGAGGAAGGTGTCGCTCACGTAGATCTGAGGGATCGCCGCCATGGCCGCGACCAGGTCCTCGATCCCGCCGACCGGTTCGTGGTCCAGCACGTCGAACTCCGTCTGGGTCTGCGCCCCGCCACCTTCTTGGCGTTTGATGCCGAGCAGCATGTTACGACGCAAGACCTCGCGCTCCTCGTCGACCGTCGGATAGTCGAGCCGATGGCAGAGCATGAACCGGTCCAACTGCGCTTCCGGCAGCTCGAAAGTACCGCTCTGTTCGACCGGGTTTTGCGTGGCGATCACCGTGAACGGTGCCGGCAGCGGGTAGGTCTGGTTCCCGATCGTGACCGTTCGCTCCTGCATCGCTTCGAGCAACGCGCTTTGCACCTTGGGGGCCGCACGGTTGATTTCGTCGGCCAGCAGCAGGTTCGTGAAGATCGGGCCCTTGTGTGTCCGGAACTCGTTTTTTCGCTGGTCGAGGATCTCGGAGCCCAAAATATCGGCCGGCAAGAGGTCGATCGTGAATTGGATACGTGCCGACTCGAGGTCGATCGATTTCGACAGCACCGAAACCAGCAAGGTCTTC
>JASFHG010000517.1:0-3562 GCA_050123355.1 Planctomycetia bacterium | reverse complement strand
AAGGGCTACAAATTCGAGTCGGAGACCGATACCGAGGTGATTGCGCATCTGATCGCCGCCTCTCTGGAAGAATTGAACATCCCACGCAATGCCAACTTGGCAGAATCAGGCTACGAGCCGCTGGTCGAGGCGGTCCAAGTGGCGACGGCCCAACTCCGCGGGACCTATGGTCTGGCGATTCTCTTCCGCGATTGGCCCGAGGTGATCCTGGCCGCACGACGTGGCAGTCCGCTGATTGTTGGCGTCGGGCAAGGGGAACATTTTATCGCGAGCGATACTTCGCCTCTGGCCGGGCGGACCGACAAGATCGTTTTCCTCTCGGAGAACGAGATCGCCGTGGTCACAAAGAACTCACTTCGCGTGGTCAGCCGCGACTTTGGTCATATCGACCACGACATCAAGGTCCTCGACCTAGAATCGGGCGATGTCGAGCTGGAAGGCTACGATCATTACATGCTCAAGGAGATCTTCGAGCAGCCCGAGACGGTCGAAAACGCGATGCGAGGACGGCTCAACCTGGACGAGGCGACCGCAAAGCTCGGCGGCCTGACCCTAACGCCTGGCCAACTCCATCGAGTCGAGCGGATTCTCATGACCGCCTGCGGTACGAGCTGGCACGCGGCCTTGGTGGGCGAGTACCAGATCGAGGCGATGGCGCGGATCCCGGTTGATGTCGAGTATGCCAGCGAGCTCCGCTATCGCAATCCGCCGCTGGATCGCGAGACGCTGCTGTTTGCCATCACGCAAAGTGGCGAGACGGCCGACACGCTGGCCGCGATGCGCGAGCTTCAACGGAAAGGTTATCCGACGCTCTCGATCTGTAACGTGGTTGGCAGCTCGATCGCCAACGAGGCGGACGGGGGTGTTTACCTCCACGCCGGGCCGGAGATCGGCGTCGCATCGACCAAGGCGTTCACGTCGCAGTGTGTCGTGACGAGTCTTTTGGCCCTTTACTTCGGACGGCTTCATCACATGAGCTATGAGGCGGGTGCACGGGTGATCCAACAACTCCAAAGCCTCCCCGGCAAGGTCCGTCAGGCGCTCGAGACCAACGATCGGGTGCGCGAGATCGCCCAAAAATATGCCGAGTGCAACAACTTCCTCTATCTGGGGCGCCAGTACAACTTCCCGACCGCGTTGGAAGGTGCCTTGAAGCTGAAGGAAATCAGCTACATCCACGCCGAGGGCTACCCGGCGGCCGAGATGAAGCACGGCCCGATCGCACTGGTAGACAAAAATACACCGAGCGTCTTTATCATGCCGCAAGGCCCGGTCTACGATAAGGTGCTGGCGAATCTGCAAGAGATCAAAGCCCGCGGCGGGCCGGTCATCGCGGTTGTCGGCCAAGGCGATACCGAAGCGGCCGCTCTGGCGGACGACGTGATCGAGGTCCCCGACATCGACGAGTTCCTCCAACCGATCGTCAACACCATCCCCCTCCAACTCCTCGCCTACCACATCGCGGTTGCCCGCGGCTGCGATGTGGACAAACCACGCAATCTCGCAAAAAGCGTGACGGTGGAGTAGGTTTTTTATCCTTGCCACAAGCATACTTCGAGCAAGCCGCACCTTTGCTTTTGCAGAGGTGCGGATCCGACTTTGAGCTTTGCTCAAAATCGGCTTAGGGGATTCTATTTTGCTTTTATTATCTCGATTTGTGGCGTCGCTAAAAAAACAGGGGTCCCAAGAGTCTTGTTTGAAAATCTATGAACGGGTATAGCGGTGAAGAGACTCGAAACGGGGGAGTCGTGTTGAATTGTCTTCGAGGTGGTGGGTAGACCGCTGCCAACTTCAGTAGTGTTCTGCTTCGACGCATCAGCTTCACTCGCACCTGTGCCTACCCCTTGACTCTCACCCCTATAAACTCATGAGCGAACCTCGCCAATACTTGTAAAATAAACTGAAAACCGGTAAAATCATTGGTCCGGGAGCCGCTTTGGTTCCTGATTTATTTCACATATCAAAAGAAAGTACTAATGAAAAACATCATTGAACCATTTCGGATCAAAGTGGTTGAACCGATTCGGATGACCACGAAGGAACAGCGGCAGGCCATTTTGAAGGAGGCTGGGTACAATCTATTTAAAATTGCCGGCAGCGATGTGCTGATCGATCTGCTCACCGATAGCGGCACGGCGGCCATGAGCGATGCGCAGTGGGCGGGGATCATGATGGGGGACGAATCGTACGCCGGGGCCCGAAGTTTTTATCGGTTCCGGGACAAAGTGGGGGAAATAACCGGATACACACATATCATTCCCGCGCATCAAGGCCGAGCGGCCGAACGTATCTTGTTCAGCCTGCTGTCGAAGCCCGATACGTATATTCCTTCCAACACCCACTTCGACACGACCCGGGCCAACATCGAAGTCCAAGGCGGAAACGCGGTCGATCTGGTCATTGCCGAGGGAAAAGACACCCAAAGCGATTATCCGTTTAAAGGAAATATGGATACCGAACGGTTGGAAGCATTCATTCTCGAAGTCGGCGCGGAGAAAATCCCTTTATGCATGTTGACCGTGACGAACAATTCGGGCGGCGGGCAGCCGGTTTCCATGGAGAATATCAAACAAACGAAAAAAGTCTGCGAGAAATATGGTATCCCGCTTTTCTTGGACGCGTGTCGCTTTGCCGAAAACGCGTATTTCATCAAGTTGCGAGAGCCCGGCTACGCCGACGTTTCCTGTACGGATATTGCGAAGGAGATGTTTTCCCATGCGGACGGTTGCACCATGAGCGCCAAAAAAGACGCGCTGGTGAATATCGGCGGATTTTTGGCCATCAACGATGATGAGCTCGCCACGCAGGCACGAAACGTGTTGATCGTCACCGAAGGATTCCCGACCTACGGCGGGCTGGCAGGCCGCGATCTCGAGGCCATCGCGCAGGGGCTCGAAGAAGTTTTGCACGAGGATTATCTTGCCTATCGTATCCGAACCGTCGAGTATATGGGCGAGAAATTGGATCGCGAAGGGGTCCCTTTCCTGAAACCGACCGGCGGCCACGCCCTGTACCTCGACGCGGCCCGTTTTGCTCCGCATATCCCGCCCCATCAATTCCCCGGCCAGGCGATCGCTTGTGCCCTTTATCTCGAAGGGGGGATCCGCACGTGCGAAATCGGAAGCATCATGTTCGGCAAAACCGACGAGACTACCGGCCAACATATTGCCCCACCCCTGGAACTGGTCCGGCTGGCTTTCCCTCGCCGCGTCTACACGCAGAGCCATTTCGATTACGTCGCCGAAGTCATTGTAGAAGTCTACCAACATCGCGACACCCTAAAAGGCTTTCAATTTACCTACGAAGCCCCCTACCTAAGACACTTTACGGCATCGTACGAGATGATTTAAGACTGGAGTCGAAATGGCACAAGATTTATGGTGAAAAATCTCTTTTTCCTCGCGTGGCGGCAACATCGTCGGAGATCGTATCTTGCCAGCCTGATTTGGCATGGTCTCGCGAATCAAATCGTTGCACGTACGGCTTGATGTCGAGCAATGGCGTGTTGTCCAGAATATCGATATCGCGCACATGAAGAACGTTGCCTTCGATAGATTCCAAT
>JASFHG010000516.1:0-3569 GCA_050123355.1 Planctomycetia bacterium | reverse complement strand
TAGGAATGGTTATCCGTCCAGCCATCATACGTGTTCGTAAACGGACTGGGAACGAGTGTGGTTTGCGCGAATGTTATGCCGGTGCAGAATAGGATCGCCAGCATTACAGTTGCGAAATGCGATACCTTTTTCTTCATGTAGGTGTCTCCTTGTGTGGTGAAAAAATAGTGGTGTTAAAACACCTCGTTGTTCCGTTTCAGAGTGAAACCGCGGAACAAAGGAAGCCTTGTTCCGCGGCAGAGATTTTTGATTAACGTTTTACTTTCCAAATCAAGAGGCTACCGAGTCCCATGAGCAACAGAACGATGGTGCTCGGTTCGGGCACGGCGGTGGCGCCGGTGCCGGCTTGCCAGTTACCGGCAAGGATCGTGGCGTCCGAAGCGTCGACATAGCCGTCACCGTTGAAGTCGCCCATTTCCCAGGTAGCGCCGGGACCGGCCTGCCAGTTCCCGGCAAGGATCGTGGCGTCCGAAGCATCGACTTGGTCGTCGTGGTTGGCGTCGCCGGGGAGGTCTTCCGCAAGCTCTACGACGAGCGGGGCGTTCATGTCGCCACCATAGCCGGAGTAGATCGACTGCATGCGATGGCTGCCGCCACCACTTGCCCAGGCCGTGAAGCCGACCGAACCGGTTTCGATGAAGGTCGCGCCGTTGTCGTAGACGGTCGGGTAGACGTAGGTGGTCGGGCTTGCGCCATCCGGATCGTCGATCACTTCAACCGAAATGGCGTTGCCATCGACCGTTACTTTGACGTCGAAGGGGATCGCTTCCTGCGTAATGATCGTCGGGTCTTCCGTGTCACGTGTTTCCGGTGTGTAGTTGAATAGGACGCTTTCCGCTTCTTCGTGATACAATTCAGTCCAGACTCCATTAACGCATTTTTGGACTGACATGCCCTCATAGGGACGAGTTGTCGACGTTCCTACATCTTCACTGACGAATTCGATTCGATAGAAAGTGCTGTTGTCTTGAACTCGGACCATGAGGCCTATGCCGTCATTGTCTTGGTTGGCCATCCGAACCTGCAGGGTATAATCGTCCCAGTTCACGGAATCCGGGTCATCCACGACGGCCGCGGGAGCCAGGAAGTCGATGCGTTCGAAGCCGGTGGTGGGGGTGACGTAGTTGTCTGCGTCTTGGATAATCGTGCCGTTTTCGAAATCGAGTCGGTAATTGCTAACCGTCTGTGGATGGGTATAGACTCCTTCGTCACCGATCGTGACGCCCGCGCTGTTCGCCATCATGTAGTTGGTCCACGTAACGGCTCCGGTATCGGTAAACGTGTGGGTGTTATTGATCGTTGTAGACGTGAGCTCTACTTGCTTGATGTTGGTTCCCCAGTCTGCGCTTTGAGCCCAGGAGAAAACACCGTACTGTCCTGGAAGCAAGTCCGAATCGCTTATTTCTATGACGGGAGTGCTATCAAACGAGACCATTATCTTAGGAATTTCAAGGAATTCAGTCACGGAAACACCTAAAGTAAAATCAGTACCGTATGCCGGAAGCAATTCCGGAGATACGGGAACGGCGATTTCGGTGCAGACGCCGCTGACAAACTTTTGAAGGCTGATACCTTCCTCAAAGTTGCCATTGCTGGTAGGCTGTTTTCTTAAACTGGCTCGGAAAAAATTGTCCTCGTCTTGGTAGCCGAAAATGACTCCTTGACCATCATTGTCGTGATAAGACATGGTTACCGAAAGGTCATAGTATGTAGGCATTGACGCGATCGGAGTCGTGGTGTTGATCATGTTAAAGCCTTCAAACGTATCTTGGATGACGGCGCCGCCACCATCCAAAAGACTGCCGATCGAACCATTGGAGTTCTCGATCATGTAATCGTCGGTTAACAGTACACCCCAGGTCGGTTGAAGAGGATGAAAACCTACTCGTTCGTCTGGATCCGTGGGAAATTGCCCGTCAAACATATTTACCCAGCCATCGTAAGAATCCATAAAAGGACTTGGAATAATAGTGGTTTGCGCAAAAGCCATGTTGGCGACAAATAGTATGGCCAACATCATAAATACAAGATATTTCACTCGTGCTCTCATGCTAGTTTTCTCCTTTTGCATGTGTGTGGAAAAATAAGTAAAACTGCCCTAAAACGTAATTAAATGGTCAAAAGCAGAGTCCGCGCTTTCTCAATGTGTGTGTAACAGGCATTCATTAGCACGTCATTGCGATAATGAATATGAGCCGGTTTCTCGCAAAATGCGACACTACATTTCAAGCTCCCTCTGTGCATCCCCTATGCACAGAGGAAAAGAATCTTTGATTGTTGACATCATTGCCTATTGGCTTCAACAACGGAAACCATTTTGGTAATAAGCATCACTAAAAAGATGATGCATGTATATTACCTTTCTGCTTCCGAATTTATGCATGCTTACCCCGGCAATGCATAAAATAGGAGGAAATAGCGAAATCATACACAAAATTTGCGTGCTGATAGTGCGAGATTTCGCAAAAAATAAGCTATCTCTGCCCACTTGAGATAAAAATCAATAATCTCTCAATGTCTAAGTTCAGTTTACCCGAGTCAGTTTTGCTTTTCAACCATATAGTTATGTTTTGTATAGGTTTTGCTTAAGAATATCAATGATTCGCAAAATCGTATGGATTATGTTTTTGCGTAGTGCTGCCGCTCAGGCCTGAAAAGAAAGGCGCAACCACTTTAAGGTTTGGCTTGCAGAACCCCCTGTTTTTCATGGAGTTGTCGTGTTTTAAAAATGTTAGCGGTAAATGTGTTGTGAATGTGATCTGCTGTAAAAGGACACGTCTGGTATGTTATGAAAGTGTTTTGAGGGCCGGTTTTTGGTGAGAAAATTTGATGACGAAGAGACAACGTAAGCGGCATGCTTCGGAGCAGATTGTTAGGAAACGGTGGGATGTGGGGGGGGATGCTTAAGATGAGCAAGCGAAACTAAACTACTACCGGCTGAAGGCCGGTAGGTTCGTTGGGCCTCATGTGAGCCTCGGACTGAAGTCCTCCGCTCACGGCCCGGTTAAATGTAACGTCAACTCGCCCAACTGATGGGGTGGCTAGCGTTTTTCACACTGCTGGCCTTTCCTCGCTAACGGAAAAACCTAAAGGTTTCGCCTGAAGGCGAGGGTTTTAGACCCATCGCAAGGACAATAAAAACGGGCGGCGGTCCTGCGTGATGTGAACCGTCGCCCGATTTTTATGTAAACGATATCAAAATCGATATCGCTTTTGCGATTAACGTTTTACCTTTCGCAGTACGAGCATGCCGATACCCATGAGCAACAAAACGATGGTGCTCGGTTCGGGCACCGTGGTGGCACCTGTGCCGGCTTGCCAGTTCCCGGCAAGGATTGTGGCGTCCGAGGCGTCGACATGGCCGTCACCGTTGAAGTCGCCCATCTCCCAGGTAGCGCCGGGACCGGCCTGCCAGTTCCCGGCAAGAATCGTGGCGTCCGAGGCGTCGACATGGTCGTCATGGTTGGCATCGCCGGGAAGATCATCTTCCTCAACAAGCTCGATGACCAACGGAGCGTTCATGTCGCCACCATAGCCGGAGTAAACCGACTCATAACCGGGAACCCAAG
>JASFHG010000515.1:0-3572 GCA_050123355.1 Planctomycetia bacterium | reverse complement strand
CAACCATACGTGAGCGGGCAAACATCTTGAACCCACGCCAGCGACCAACGGGAGCGGGTTATTCCCCTGGTGCGTTGAGCACCTACCAAGAAAATCGACGTCGACGGCGGTAAGAGCGTTGGTTCGGACTGGGAGGGGGGGAGTTAACCGACATCTCAAGCGGAGGGGAATACTTTTCGAAGCAGTTTCATAATTTCCTGTTGTTCCATATCTTGTGGTGGATCCTTCGGATGACCACAAGGTGCTGGATGAAATGGAACGCTTTTGAGTTATGAAACCGATTCTAGTGTCATTCGAGTGTTTCCCATGGGTACAATGCTTGAGGCTCGAGTCGGTTCGAACCGTTGTCTCTTGACCGCCGCGACGTTTTTATACCTTTGCCACCATGAAGCGACTCCAACGTGTTGCGTGAGAAACCACGTTTCTACTTCCGTGTAGCAGATAGGTATAACGATATGCCTGAGTCACTCGAACGCCGGCGTCAGGATCTCACCGGCTCGGCTTGTCAGGCCTATCGCGCTATACGCTTCTCTGTCGTACCTTTTAGTTTTGCATACCGGTAATAACGTTGCCGGGGCCCGGCTGCGTGCAAGCACCCGGTGTACATGTGTCACAAGGGGCGGCACATTGCGGTGGGCAGCACGGGTTCAGCATTACCGGTTGTTCATTTTCCGGAGCGCCTCGCCATAGCCAACGGCAACTGCGGCAACCGACCGAACTGACCGTGAGTGCCAAGATTGCGGTAATAATAAACAGCCTCTTCATGATTCGAAACTCCTTATTCGAATTGGCAGGGTGGGGGTACCATCTTTTTGTGAAAGTGGTACGATTGTAAGGGATATGTCAATAATAGTGAGATAGCCGTGTTTGGATGTCTCGCCAAGTCAACTCTACACCACGTTTTGTGATGTGCAAACGCAACACGTGTTTTTTTTATGAAACAACGATACTTTTTTGCCTCATTTACCGATTTGAAGGCTATACTTCTGTTGTCGTTACAGGTTTCCTGATGTTTACAACGAGTAGGACTGCGAGAAGGTTCCATTTTTTGATGATGAAGACCATAAGATATATGAAGTGTTCCCAATACGCGTTTTTCGTTCTCTTTTCTGCTTTTGCTATTATTTCGCTTGAAGCTCCCGCTTGGGCAGACCATCAAGGCGTAAAGGTTGTGCAGGTTGCCCAACCGGAGGTGGAACGCTCGCTTTGGACGATCGATGCGCGAACGGCCGCCTGCCGACGTGGCACGCCGTTGGACGAGGCGGGCATCTGTGTCTTCAAAAAAGTGGATTGCTGCTGGCAGGATGCGTCTTGTGCAGAGTTGGCGGCGGTCGATAAGAATATTCCGCTGGTTGTCTTCTTTCACGGCATGTGGCTTAATCGGGCCGAGGGTTGTGAGGAGGGGATGCGACTTTACCGTTGTCTCGAACAAGGGGCACCGAACCGCCCGTTCCAGTTTGTCATTTGGTCCTGGCCTGCCCGGAAACAGCAGCGTGGTGCCCCGCGACGCGATATTCGCGGCCAGGTCTACCGGACCGAGACCCAGGCGTTCTATGTGGCTCAGTGGCTCGAAACGCTTCCGAAGGATCGATCGATCTGCATGGTCGGGTACAGTTTGGGGGCCCGCATGGTCAGTACTTCACTGCACCTGCTCGGCGGCGGCTCGGTTTGTGGTCGGTCGCTGATTGAAGGGTCGGCCGACGAGGCTTCACGTCGACCGATACGGGCGGTCTTGGTCGCTGCGGCGATCGATTGCGGCAGCTTTTTGCCCGGGCATCGTAACGGCCGGACCCTGTCGCAGGTCGAGCGGATTCTCGTGACGCAAAATTCCCAAGATCGGGCTTTAAAGTGGTATCCGGCACTCTATCGGGTCGGTGGTCCGAGCGCGATGGGCTTCACCGGGCCCGCCTGTCGATCGAGCCTTGAAGAAGAGGGTGCCCGTGCCCATCTTGAGGTGTTGCCCGTCTCTTGCTCGGTCGGCCACAACCATTTCTGGAAGAGCTATCTTCGCTCTTGTGCCCTTCAGGCAGAGTTGGTCGAGATGGCATTCGAGTCGTCTGATTCGTCAAACGACTAACCACAAGTGCCAGGGCAAAATTGTCAAAATCACATTGGTTTCGTGTGATTTCGTCTGATTTACGGATCCCGTCCGAAATGGCTTGTTTTTTTGCTGCACATTCTGTACAATCGTGGCGGTTTGTCGGTAGATTTGTTTTTTAAGACAGGATGAACAGGATTGACAGGATTTTTATCCATGTTTATTATTTTTGATTCGAGTTGCTGCGTATCCTTGTCATAAAGTAATCAAAAAATTCTTCACAACGGAATTTCCCACAATAAGGAGATTCGTGCTATGCATTATCCCTGGTGGTATGTCCCGCATGCAACGGCACCGATGCTGATTGCTCTGATTGCGGTGGTTCACGTGCTCGTTTCCCATTATGCGGTCGGAGGGGGGATCTTTCTGGCCGTCGAGACGCACCATGCTCACAAGAAGAAGGACAAGCTCTACTTGAGCTACCTGCGTCGCCACGCACGCTTTTTCGTGTTGCTGACCGTCGCTTTCGGCGCGATCACGGGCGTGGGGATCTGGTGGACGATCGGGCTCACCTCGCCGCTGGCGACCGAGGTGCTCATCCGCACGTTTGTCTTCGGCTGGGCGATCGAGTGGGTCTTCTTCGTCATCGAGGTCACGTCGGCCTTCATCTTTTATTACTACTGGGGCAAGCTCTCCGACCGGGTCCATACGACGATCGGTTATATCTACGCCATCGCGGCGTGGATCAGCCTCGTGTTGATCACGGCCATCACCGGGTTTATGCTCAATTCGGGCAACTGGATGAACGATCAGGATTTCTGGGTCGCGTTCCTCAACCCGCAGTTCATCCCGCAGACGATCCTCCGTACCGGCGGGGCGTTGCTGCTGACGGCCCTGTACGTCTACTTCCACGCTTCGCTCGTGTTGAAGAAGAAGGAAGAGCTCGAGCTTCGCACGAAGATCGCGCGTCGGAGCGTCTTCCCCGCACTGCTCGGGGCGGCGATGATCCTGGTCGGCAGTGCCTATTGGTTCCTGCAGCTTCCACCGTCGGCGGTCGAGACCATCCAGGCGAGTGCCGTGTTGAATATTTTCATGGCGGTGGTCGCGGGCCTCTCGGCGATCATCTTCCTCGCGATCTTGATCGGCCCGTTACGCTATCCCGAGTGGCTTTCGCCCGGGTTCGCCGGCCTGTTGCTCCTGCTCGGCTTGGGAGCGGTTGCGACCGGCGAGTTCGTTCGCGAGGCGATCCGCAAGCCGTATATCGTTTATAACGTCGTGCTCGGCAACCAGATCATGGCGGACGAGGTGCAAGATTTTCAGAAGGACGGCTACCTGCAAAGCGGTACGTGGACGCGGGCATTGGTCCATAAAAACTATCCCGAGGTGGTCGACGAGAAGACCGGCCGAATCGTGTCGGAGCGGCTGCTGAGCTTGCCCGAGGAGGATCGGCTCGAGTTGGGCCATACCATCTTCATGTACCACTGCAACGACTGTCATGCCGAGTCGCTTGGCTATTCGGCGGCCGTCCCGCTTT
>JASFHG010000514.1:0-3572 GCA_050123355.1 Planctomycetia bacterium | reverse complement strand
TGATCCACCTGGCCGAGCGCTATCGTGCCCGTTACCGCGAGCGTATCGAGCCAACCCGCCAGCCGGTTCTGCCCGGCTTCGAAGAGTTTCTAAGTGACGCGGCGTAAGGTGTCTATCGCTGGGCAAAAAAATTCCGTTTCGCAGAAGGATATTTTCATGAAGACAAGATGGCGATGGAAATTGGGTGCTTTGCTTTTTATCACCGGCATTCTGGTTTCATCGACGTCTTGTATTACTCAGCTTCGTTTGGATTTGGATTATCTGATTTCCGGTGATGCTATTCCGCCGGAATGTGAAACAGACACTCGTCTATTATGTACTTGCAACCGCATTCAAATTTTTTGGGATCAACATGGGAGAGTGCCGTCAAGCCCTGACGAGTTGCCTTATCTGCGAGATTATGATTGTTCTTTGGAAGATGGGTGGGGTCGTGAATTTCTTTGGGAATCGGATGGCGTGAGTACCGTTCATGTGTGGAGCCTTGGCAAGGATGGAGGACTGGGAGGCACGGGCAGAGATGCTGACATAGGGATGGCGTTTGTTGCGGGAAAGACAGAAGCTTGGCTACCTCCTGCTCCTAAAGAGGAAACCGAAAACGAGGCTACGTACCCATAAAAATTTCCGCCCCGGAGGGGCATAATTACATAGCCTGGGGCAACGCCCCAGGTTCATGAGTTTATACAAAAAAGTTTCTTTCCCCCGCATCGAGCGGCGAAGCCGCTCGATGCGGGGGAAAGAGAAAATGGGGTGGTCGATTTTTCCAGGGGCGGTGCCCCTGGCTATGTAATTTGACCCCCGCGGGGTCTCTTCTGAAATGCAAGTGTAGAAATTGTGATTAAAGCCGGCGGCTTGGCGGGCTCGTTGCGTTTCTACTTCTTTTCCTCTTCCGTATCCCCGAACGGGCTCTTGTGTTTCGGGAGGTATTTGCACAGCAGGATACCGCCGAAGTAGAGGAAGACCAGCGGGACGGCCATCAGGAACATGCTCTGGGGGTCGGACGGGGTGAGGAACATCGCGACGATGAAGATGATGAGGATCGCCATCCGGATTTTCGACAGGTAGGTCTTGATCGAGAAGACGCCGATCCGTTCGAGGAAGAGCATCACCAGCGGCAGTTGGAAGCTGATCCCGAAACCGAGCGGCAGCATCATCGCGAACCCGAGCCAGTCGCTGATCCGCGCGTCCATGTCGATCCCTAAAAGCTGGTTGAACCAGAGCAGGAAGCTCAGCACATAGGGGAAGGCGAAGAAAAAGGCCAACGCCGCCCCGGCAAGGAACAGGCCGAGACTCATCGGCAGGAACAGGTGGATGTAGCGCCGTTCGTGCGGATAGAGGCCCGCCCCGACGAATTTCCAACCTTGATAGAAGATCCACGGGCTGGCCAGGATGAAGCCGAACAGGAGCGACGCCTTGATGTAGACGATGAACGATTCTTCCGACTTGAAGCTTTTCGGGTTGGTCCGCGGATCGTCGGCGGTCGCCTGCCAGATATAGATCGGGACCAGGCTATCGTAAATCTTCTCCACCTGGGTTTGTTTTTGGGCCTCGGGATCTTTGGGAGTCTTTTCTTGATCTACTTGATTATCATTCGGGTCGGACAGCGAAACTCCCTTAAACCGTTCTGGATAGCGTTTTTTCAGTTGCAGGAAGAGCGTCTCCGGATCGATCATAACCTGCCGTGGCAAGAGGTGTTTCTCTTTGATAAGTTCGACCAAAACTTCCGACTCGGCCGGCAGGACCTCTCCATTGGCACGGAGCGTTTCGAGTTGTTCTTCCGCTTTTTCCGAGGCTCGTTCTTCGTAATGGGCACCCAGAGCCTTGACGAGCGGATATTCGATGAACCGGACAATACGACTGCCGACCGCCGGGATCAGCCCGATGATGGCGCAGATCACCAGCCCGACGATCGCGCGGAACAGGCACCCGCGAAGCTCTTCGAGGTGCTCGCCGAGCGACATGGTGCTGGAGGCAAAAAGGTCTTTATCCGGTTCGCGTGTCATATAGCGTAAGTGGGAAAGCGGTATGTAGTGGTGGGTTTCTGATGGGGGTGGTGTCCCAGGCCCGTTTTTGGTAAAACAGTGTCGGTCTTATCCGCAGCTCTTCATCTTTGAAAGATTGGTTCCCTCTTGTTGAGCTTGTCTTCTGTTTTCAGGCGGGACCGATATTATTATAACATCAGCCAGGTGGTCCGCCAACCAATTTCAAAACCCGGTCGATCTTGCCGTATATGGCGTGAAGGGCAAAAACGTTAAATTTGGTGCAAATCAAGCCCGTGGATGTTACGGACTTGCAGAGATAATTGAAGGAAACCGTATGAACTCGCTCTATCCACTCCGTTTCGACCCGATTTACAAGCAATACCTCTGGGGAGGGTGTCGCTTTCAAAATCTCTTGCATCGGGACCTGCCGACCGACGAAATTTTTTCCGAATCGTGGGAGATTTCCGATCATGGCGACGATCAAAGTGTCGTGACCGATGGCCCCCTGGCGGGGGAGACGCTCGGGGCACTGGTTGCGAGGTTCGGCAAGGAGCTGGTCGGGCCGGAACACGGGCCGAGCGACCCGTTTCCGCTCTTGGTCAAGTTCATCGACGCGGCCCAGAACCTTTCGCTTCAGGTCCATCCGGACGATGCGATGGGGGCGACGCTCGATCCGCCCGACTCGGGCAAGACCGAAGCGTGGGTCGTGTTGGATGCCGAACCGAACAGCCAGATCTACGCCGGTTTGAAGGCGGGCGTGACGCGCGACGATTTTCAACATGCACTCGAGGCGGGCACGGTGGTGGACTTGTTGTGTACGTTCCAGGTGCGGCCCGGCGATTGTATCCTCATTCCATCCGGCACGGTCCACGCGATCGGGAAAGGGATTTTGGTTGCCGAAGTTCAGCAGTCGAGCGACACGACGTTTCGATTGTTCGATTGGGGGCGTCTCGGTACGGACGGCAAGCCGCGGCCCTTGCATATCGAGCAAGGACTTCAAGCGGTCAAGTTCGGAGCGGAGCCGTCGCGGGTGAAGCGTCGACGTCGAGTTGCTTCGGAAGAGCCGGTAGAAGGTTATGACTACTATGACGTTCTCCCCAGTCGTCCGGTCCGTTTGGCGGAGTGCGACAAGTTTCTAATAGACATACTTTATGTAGACGACCCATCTTATCTTGAGTCGGACGGTTTTCGGATTGTGGTGGTGTTAGGGGGGGAGATTCGTGTACAAGACGACCCTAACGAGCAGTCGTTGTCGACAGGGCAAACGATTTTACTTCCGCCGGGAAAACACCATATTGTGCCGATAAAGCCCTCTTTGCTGATTGACGCCCAGCTCCCGAGTCGGTAAAACACGCTTGGGGGATATTTTGCTCGTTTCAATGGGGAGATAACGTTGGATATGCGCAAAATCGGACGTAATATCTGTCGAATCTTGACTTGTCCCAAAAAACCTTTGTGGTTCGGCCAAACGAAGAGAGGTAAGTTGGCCGATAGGTACGATATATGGTTTTTTAGGCTCGGCGTCTATCCACGCGTTGGCCTATCACCTTTCTCTATATAAATAATCACCCATCCTCGGAGTTGGCACTCGGT
>JASFHG010000513.1:0-3574 GCA_050123355.1 Planctomycetia bacterium | reverse complement strand
ATACTCCTACAAACAACACGGCTACAATAATCACTGGGAACCATTTTTTCATCGATTCATTTCTCCATTATTACATTTAGTATCTCGGGCTGGCTTTCGTGTGTAAATCTATTGCATGTTTGCCCATCATTTTTTAGAAGTGGTTTTATAACTTTACGGTGGCCCCTATCTTGTGGTTGATCCTTCGGATGACCACAAGATACGGTATGAAAATTGAACGGATTTAAGTTGTGAAACCAGTTCTAGTCTTTAGGGAGGACGTCGGACGCCGCTCGTGTATAGTAGGTAACAAAAACTTCCAGTTCCATATTGTCGGCCAAGAAAGTTACCGACCCATCTCCCAGACCGTAATTGCAACCGCCGGGATGGAAGCTGTAGATTTCTTCGTCGTTGGTGTAATTCCAAAATTGGCCGTTGGTATATTGATTGATTCCGAAATAGTAATCCGGGTCGGCCCAATGTTCGATTACCGAGGTACCGTCAGGTGGCAAAAGTGCCCCTTCCACGTATAAGTCGGGCCGCCCGGCAATTTCAAACAGAAGAAACGTGTGCGTCGTTCCATCGGCAATATCTCGAACCCTGGGACGGTCATACTTGCCGGCAAAAAAGCCATCCATATTACCTCGGGTTGTAATCAAAACGGCTCCCGCTCCAATATCGAAATCGGAGGATGTCGAGTAATCGCCGGATTTATCATTACTGGCAGCACAAGTAGGACAGTGCAACATCGGCAGCTTTTTTGTGATCGCATCGCTGTTGACGGAATCCGTCCAAGTATAGTTTTGATCATATATGTCATAAACGGCACCCATCTCCATGAAAGGCAGCAGGGGGTAAATAAAACTGGTATCATAAGTGCTGTCGTTAGGATGGGCAGCCGTTTTGGAACGAGGGCTCGGATAATATCCGTGCGTATCGTGATGGGTTTGGCAAGACAGAGAAATTTGCTTCATGTGGCTGGCACATTGCATACGGCGGGCCGCTTCCCGGGCCGCTTGAATCGCGGGCAAGAGCAAGGCAATCAAAATACCAATGATGGCAATCACCACCAATAATTCGACAAGCGTGAACGCTCGGTTTCGTTGAATATGCATTCTTGCAACTCCTCAGGCTAAGCGCGTACCGGTAGCGCAGTTGGTCTAATAGGGTATTGGCTTGCGCCAAAAAGTAAACGTTATTCCATTTTCGGTGGCACGTTCTCCAAGCCATATCGAGTTTGCAAATAGTTCTCGATACGTTGTTGCTCGAGTTCCGTCAGCACACGATCAAAAATGAGAATCTCCGCCAAGTCGCCATGCAGATAGTTCTGCGAGCTGTGGGGATAAATATCTATTGCCTCTGGATTTGCTCCTATCGTAAGCGGATACGCATTTTCTATATTGGAATCGGGCACCATCTCGGTTTGGCCAAGTTGGCGACCGTTGCAGAACAGCGTGACCGTATTGCTACCCGAGACTCGCCGGTCGTGAACAGCCGTCAATACGTTCGGGCGAGTAATCGGACAAGGCCGAATTATTTTGACCGAACTGCCGGCCAAATATCGCAAGCCGCAATCGCGTGAAGTGGTGAAACGAAAACCGTTACCTGCGGAACGTTTGGATTTCATGGAAGCACTGGAAACGAAATATTGCGTATGGTCGGACGCCTTGCCCACCACAAAGATGGTAAGGCTTTCCTTATCAAAACAAAGATCCGACTTGTCGGGAAGCTGAAGATATTGTCGGCCGGTAAAGGTCAACGTGGATCGCTCGTTGAGAACCCGATCCACCCACAACGGGCGATTGTTCTTATTGAGTTGGCGGAAATTTTCTACTGCCTTGTTTGAACCGCCCACCAGGTCGATCATCTCCTTGATGCGTCCTTCATTGTCACGCATGACGGCCGCGTCGGCACGTAACCAAAGCCGCAGACCTCGGATGGTTCGCGGATCGAAAAGGTCTTCCTCCGGCAGCGTTTGCTTCGCTTCATTACGCTGCAGAGAGCTCATCCGAACTGCTTCACCGCTGGTAAAACGATTTGCACCTTGATCCTCTGCCTTGCCATTCGGCAAACTGACATCCACGGCTCCTTTGATCACTCGCACGTCAGCGGTCGTTTCGCCGCTGTTGGTATCTTTACGAACCTTGACGTTGAACTCGGTGCCCTGGTCAATGATTTCGCCCGCGGGCGTGTCCACCACAAACCCGATCGCTTCGGGCGGGACACTCGCGCTGATCTCTCCTTCTTCCAACAGACCACGATTGGTATCGGAAATCACGTAGGAAACCGGGCCTTGAATCCAAACCTTGACGCCTGTATTGTAGGTGATCTCGGCCGTTCCCTGTTCGAGAGCCACTCGGTCTCCAAGTCCCAGCACGGCGTCCACTTCCGCGTCACTGTTGATCGACCAGAAGCAATCGGATGCGGCCGTGACTTGGGCAATTCGAGATTTTTGTGCAACCGGCGGCTTGCCTGGCTTTTGCTCGGCACCCCACCATAACGTTACCACGACCAAGACGCTCATCACCAGCGTGATTCCGATTACACCAAACCAACCCAAAATCGGACCGGTCGGGCCCATGCCGGACGAGGGCTTTTGATCTTCGGGCGAGGAAAGGGGGGCGTCGCTCGAGTTGTCATACAAATCGGGCAAGAGCGGCGTGCTCGGGGCGGCCGGAGTTTGCCCTTCATATATCTGATGCAATTCACCGTGCAGCTCGATATACTTCAGGTAGAAGCGAGCCGCTTCCGGATCGTTGGCCACCAGGTCGTCCAGACGCGCAGCAGCCGTATCGTCCAGAGTCCCTTCCAAAAAGGACTCGGTCAATAAAATGATCTCTTTGCGAATTTTATTGGATAAATTCATTTTCGCTCCTCCCTGGCAATTGCCCGCTGAACACACTCCAGCAAGCCAACGCGGATACGACGCAACGCCTTGTATACCGTGTTGGCCGGACGATTCAATGCCTCGGCAACATCCTTGGCCGACAGTTCCTTATTTCCATAGCGATATGCCAACAAGTCTTGATCGCTCTTCGTTAATTTATTTACACAATTTTTCAACGCACGGCTTCGATCGCCTTGCCGGCTTTCTTCCGCCATGCCGGCATCGCCGAGAGCATCGATGAACTGGTTGCTGAAAACCGGCAACCGTTTACTTGCTTCTTGCCGACTCCGCATGGCCATGTGGTAGGCGATTTTGCGAGCCCAGGCACCGAAATTGGTCCCTTCTTCGAATTCGGAAAATTTTTGCCACATCACGATGCTCGCTTCTTGCAAAGCATCTTCCGCCGCGGCAAAACTTCCGGTCAACGCGAGTAAATACGTCAATATACCCCGTTGATGCGCGTTAAACAACGACGTAAATCGGGTCTTGTTATCTTCTTGATACACAAGGTGTCTTATCCTGTTGGTCGGCCCAATATCCACCATTTCAACCACTCTTCAGGGCGTATTTTTTACTTCCCTGGGTATTATTTTTACAGAGGAATCTTTCAAATTTGTGTAGCTACGCATACACACACTCTGCCCCTATTCTAATCAACCGCCGAGGACAAGTTTGGTATCAAAAAGAGAAAGATTTCTTAAAAAAGAC
>JASFHG010000512.1:0-3575 GCA_050123355.1 Planctomycetia bacterium | reverse complement strand
TGGCAACACTAGCGAGGGTGGCGACGATATATTTTTCACGAAGTACAATACTGACGGCAATAAGTTGTGGACCAAACAACTAGGAACAACCAGTGATGATTGGGGGCGTGACATGTTTATCGATAGTAACAACAACGCCTATATCACTGGATTTACTGGTGGTGCCCTTGACGGTAATGTCAATGCGGGTGGCGATGATGTATTTCTCATGAAGGTTTCCGCCGTCCCCGAGCCGGGCACGCTTGCCATGCTGGCCGTGGCTGCCGTAATGGGGTTGCTTTATTGTTGGCGCAAACGCGGTTGAGCTTTTCTTTTTGCTTTTGAATGAACTTATAAAATCCAAACGGTGCGTTGCGACGCACCCTACGACAACGAAGGAGTATGATACCGATGAGTTTGAAAATTCAAGTACAAGGTTTGGCGGCGGTCTTGGTTCTGCTTTTCTCGACGACGGCGATGGCCATGGTGGTCATGCCCGAGATGCCTGCGATCGAGTGGAGTCGTCAGATAGGCACCTCGTATGCCGAGTATGCCACGGAGATAGTGGTCGACGATAGCGGTAACACCTACATGGTCGGATACGAGGCCTTTCCTATCGAGGATACCCCTGATTCCGAATGCAACATTATCTTGTACAAGTATGACACCAACGGTAACGAAGTTTGGAGCACCTCCTTCGGCACGGACGTCCCGGAATACGCCAGTAGTGTCGTGTTGGATGGCAGCGGCAACCTCTATATAACAGGGACCACCTCGGACGGCCTCGATGGCAATACCAGCAAGGGCCGGGAAGACATCTTTTTGACCAAATATACCACCGGCGGAACGAAGCTGTGGACCAAGCAATTCGGTACGGATCAAAACGATCACGGCCGGGCCCTGACGATTGACGATAGCGGCAATATCTATCTTGCCGGATATACCCACGGTGCTCTCAACGGCAACACGCACTTGGGCAACGACGATGTCTTTCTGATGAAGCTCAACTCGAGCGGCAACACGCTGTGGACCCAGCAATTCGGGACGACCAGCAGAGAGGTTTGCCTTGACATGGCGATCGATGACACTGGCGATACCTATATCACAGGATACACCGAAGGCGATTTCGGCGGCGACAATGCGGGCGGGGTCGACATGTTCCTGACCAAGTATAACGCCAGTGGCGTCAATCAGTGGACCCGTCAACTCGGTACGGCCGACAGCGACATCGGCGGGGGCGTGGCGGTCGACAACAATGGCGATATCTATGTTACCGGGTCTACCCAAGACGCCTTCGATGGCAACACCTACGTCGGCAGCAATGATATCTTTGTGGCCAAGTATGACACGAACGGCAACAAGCAATGGACCGACCAATTCGGTACGCTCTCCAGTGATGCCGGCAGTGACATCGCGGTCGACAGCAATAACGAGCTTTATCTCACTGGAACGTCCTATGGCGGTCTCGATGGCGTCCCTGGTGTGGGCGGTACCGACCTCTTTCTGGCCAAGTACGGTGCGGACGGCGCGAGGATGTGGACCCAACTGCTGGGTACGAACGATTACGATACCGGCGGACACCTCGTGATCGATGGCAGCAACAACATCTACCTCGCGGGCTATACTTATGTTTCCATGGAGGACGATGACATCCTCCTGTTCAAGCTCTCCACCGTCCCCGAGCCGGGAACCCTTGCCATGCTGGCCGGACTGGCCGCGATGGGGTTGCTTTACTGGCGGAAACGTCGCTGAGATTGGTCTTTTTGTCTCTTGAAATACGTACCTTGTTGGGTGCGCGGTTGAGACGCGTGCCCTGTAAGGTTGTATCTTTAGTTCCCTAAGTCTATAGGGCATAAGGGTTTTGTCTATTTTTGTTAGATGATCAACGAAAAAGCCATTCTGGGGGGTTGATGTTGGCCTGGAATTGATATTTAATCAAATTAGTTTTATATCTCAAGAAGTTTCTCCACTTGGCGACGTCTAAGTGAGTGAGACGTGGTTTACCGATCACGCTTCAGGGGATGTTATACGAAAAAACAAGGGCTGTTTGATGCATCTTTTCGAGTTGCATCAGGATAGGTTTTAGGCAACGAGGAGGATTACTGATGAATCAGAAAGTTCAATGGAGAGGTTTAGCAGTTCTTTTGGTTTTAGTTTTCTCGGCGACGGTACAAGCAGAAAGTCCCGTAGTGGACTGGGTCAGGCAAGTAGACTCGACCGGTGTAGAGAACGATTGGGATTTCGGATGGGACGTGACGGTCGACAGTGGTGGAAATTCCTATGTCACCGGATTCACCTTAGGTAGCTTCGACGGCAATCCCAACCAGGGCGGTATGGATACCTTTTTGATGAAGTATGATACGAACGGTAACCAAGTGTGGGTGAAGCAGATGGGCCTCGCTGTTGGTGACCGTGGTTTAGGCGTTGAGATCGATAGCAACGACAATGTCTATCTCACCGGGGGCAACGAGAGCACCGGTATGTTTTTGATGAAATACAATACGAATGGCGATTGGCAGTGGACTCAAGAGTTGGGAACGGCCGGCGATTCCAGTGGTTACAGCGTGTCCGTGGATGGCAGCAATAACGTCTATGTTACCGGATGGACCACGGGTGATCTTTACGGCAGCAATCAAGGCGGTATCGATACGTTTTTGGCCAAGTATTCTTCGAATGGTACCCAGCAGTGGGTTCGACAACTGGGAACTGCCGGTGAAGATCTCAGTTATGGTATCTCCGTCGATGCCAATGGCAACGCCTATGTCACCGGGTACACGGATGCTGATCTCGGCGGCACCAACCAAGGCGGTCTTGATATATTTCTGACCAAGTACGACACGAATGGTGACCAGCAGTGGGTCCGGCAACTGGGGACCGACGCCTATGAACGCGGCTATGGTGTGTCGGTTGACAGCAACGGCAACGCCTATGTTACCGGCGATTCGTATGGCGACCTCGACGGCAATACTCCTTTGGGTAACCAAGATATGTTTTTGGTGAAGTACGATACGAACGGAGACAAACAGTGGACCAAGCTGATCGGTACGGACAAGAGAGACGTTGGATATGGTGTGTCGATCGATGATTATGATAATGTCTATGTCGCCGGTCATTCTTACAGTGATCCTTATAACAATGCCGATGTGCTCCTGGTCAAATATGATGAGAATGGTATCGAGCAGTGGACCAAAAAGTTTGGAAGCGAAAGCGGCGACTTTTGTTGGGACGTGGCCGTTGAAGGGGATGGAACCGCCTATGTTACCGGACCGACAGGCGGTAGCTTTGAAGAGGGTCATCCCGAGGCGGGCCATTTGGACATCTTTTTAGCCAAAGTCTCCGTCGTTCCCGAGCCGAGCACCCTCGCTCTGCTGGCCGGGGCCGCCGTGATGGGTTTGCTCTATTTCCGACGAAAACGCGGTTGAGTTTTCGTGTTTTACTTTTGAATAAATCCAAAACAGGGTGCGGCAAAACGCACCCTGTAATCTTTTTGGCTCGGTAAAGGATTAGCAGATCGCATGTCGAAAACGCTTTATGTAGGATATCGAGACGAGGGGTTCTGGGCGTATGATGTGGCCGTTGGGATCTTTCTGAAGTAT
>JASFHG010000511.1:0-3577 GCA_050123355.1 Planctomycetia bacterium | reverse complement strand
ATTTGGGCATCCGTTCCCGTTGGTCGCTGATGTGAGTACAAAATTTTGCTTTTACCCCGATGGCTAAGCGACGAGCAAGCTCGACGGCTAAAGTACGATAAAATCATTTTGTGTCACTTTTAGATTCGCCGGACGCCTCGATTTCTTGGGTCGACGGTTTTTTGGTACAGACCACGACCGGCAATCTGCCCCGTGCCAGCAGGGCGATTTTCTTGGTCGGCGGGTGCAGGATGTAAATCTGGTCCTCGCCCATCTGGAAAATGACGAAATTGCCCTCGATGCACGTTGCGAAATGGATGCTGCGATCGATCAATGGGATTTGACCGGGAAAAGAAAACGAGGAACCATATTCATCCCTTTTTCCGCCAAAAATATAACCTCTTGTGCTCTCGATTGCGGAAAACTTCCAATTTTCGGACGCGTTGATTTGTGGAATTTCGATGGGGGACTCTTTATTGAGCCTTGCAAATGCTTGCAGGGGAATATGTTCTTTGATGATGATGGATTTGAATTCCTCGCCATATCCGGGATACCAATAGAATTGGAGATCGCAGAAATCGCCGTTTGGTTCTACGGTTTTTGCAAAATGGTTTACCGAGCTTGCGGCCGGCGATTCGATCCGTTTCTTCTCGTTCCCGGCCAAGTCCATGCAAACCACATTCGCATTGTCAGGCGAGATGTAATAGACTTCGTAACCCGCCGGCGCGCCTAATTGGTCCAAGGGAACGATTGCCGGTGCGAGATAGATTTGACACGTTGCTTGCAGCCAGTACCAGCAGAAGAGGAGGGCGTAGGTGATCAAATTGATCAGGATCGTGGCGAGGGTGATCTTTTTCAGGAAGTGCCCTTTTTTGATTTCCTTGGCGTAAAGAGCTTTGCGGTCTTTGATGAAAAACGCCAGAAATACAAAGAAGTACTCGGTAAACAGGGTCATTAAGAACGTGACAGCGACAAAAACCCAGAACCAAAAATGCACGTTCAGAAACGTGATGTCAAGCGATTTTGGTGGATGGCTGACGATTATGTAACCAAACAAGGTAGACTGATAGTTCGCCAAGATCATCAGCGGGATCGACCAGAATTTTGGCGTGCGATAAATCCAAATCAGCAATCCCCCCTCGATAATCCCGATGATTGTATTCCCGATCAGCAGGTTAATCCAATAATCCATCACCAGCGGCGAGCCCGCATTGGCCCACGCCACCGACGGCAGCACGGCCAGCAAAATCAGGGCGAAGAGAAGACGTTCTTTTTTCATCGTGACGCTCCCGTGTAGGTTTTACCGAAAACCGAACACTTTTTTCTATATCATAAACATCTGGACCGCGCTGGCGTAGAGCTTGGCGGGGTTGATGACGATGATGGTCAGGACGATCACCGAGAGGATCAGACCGGCGGCCAGGAGACCGATCGCGCGATGGTTGGGGTGGACTTGGACCGTCTTGAGCGACTGGCGGAGCTCCTTTTCGAGATATTTCCAGCCCATCGGGTTTTGGTGTGGGCTGCCGGCCACCAGCGAGACGTTGCGGAACATGGCCGTGGTGTCGAGGTAGAGCTGAATTCCCAGCTTCGGGATCGAGAGCGAGTCACCGGCCCAGCGGGCACCTTCCGGATCGAGACGCTCGGCCACGTCGCCGAGGATCACGCGGAGTTCGTTATGCGAGATATTGTAAATGACCAGCCGGAGTCGAAGTGCCAACAACGTCAGGACGAGGATCATCGTATAGAGCAGGATCATGAACAGCCAGGCCGCCGGACCGAATCGGGCCGCCGCCGCGTCGGGCATGAACAGCTCCATCGGCCCGATGATCACCAGCCCGATGATCGCCAGCCCGACGCCCGCCGTGTCGCTCGAACCAGAGAGCAGCGTCGGCCGACGACGCAGATTGATCGCACTGACCCCCAGCAGGTAGATCGCCAACGGGCCGAGCGCCAGACAAATTCGAAACGGGTCCATCATGCTAATTGTCTTCGTGTTTTATGGGTTTTTAGCCGCCGAGCTTGTTCGGCGCTTAAGACATCGAGTCCATGGAAAAATTTTGTACTCGCGTCAGTGACCAACGGGAACGGATTCTTCAATAGTGCGGTAGCACCAACCAAAAAGCGCCGAACAAGCTCGGCGGCTAAAAAGTGTGGATTTACGTTATAACGCCCGTCCGTGGGGTGCTTGTAAAAATCGGGGCCGATAGTACAATAATTTACACGTTCTTGTTTTATCGACTATTTCCTTTAACCTTATTGATTATTGATTGTACCAGCCATGTCCAAAACGTCCACCACCTCCGAAACTCCGATTTTCGAACCCAATTACAAACGAGCCGAGAAAATCCTGCTCGATCTGCTCTCGATCCCCGGTCCCAGCGGCGAAGAGGCGGCCGTGGTGAAGTATATTGTCGATCAGCTAAAGGCTGCCGGTGTTCCGGCCTCGGCAATCAAGACCGACCGTGCTCATAAAAAGAGTATTTTCGGCGGCCAGATCGGGAACCTCGCCTGCCGCCTGCCCGGGAATAAGCGTGCCGACCGCCGACTCTTCATGGCCCACATGGATACGGTCCCGATCTGTGTCGGAACCAAGCCGGTGAAGAAGGGGAACACGATCCGCCCGGCCAGTCGCGAGACGGGCCTCGGTGCCGACAACCGGTCCGGCGTGGCGACCGTCCTGGCCACCGCGTTGGACGTGCTGGAGAAAGACCTGCCGGCACCGCCGCTGACCTTTTTCTGGACCGTTCAAGAAGAAGGCGGGATGCACGGCTGCCGAAACGCGACGATCAGCATGCTCGGCAAGCCGAAACTCGCGTTCAACATGGACGCGTCCCACTGGCAGGAGCTGACCGTCGGCGCGACCAGCGGCTATCGGATGACGATCGACATACACGGCATCGCGAGCCACGCCGGTACACACCCGGACCGAGGCGTCAGCGCGATCACGATCGCATCGCTGGCGATCGCCGAGCTGCATCGCGACGGCTGGATCGGCTTGGTCGAGAAGAACGGCAAGCGCGGCGCGGCCAACATCGGTTTGATCAACGGGGGCGACGCCATAAACGTCGTGGCTCCCTACGTCCAACTGAAGGCCGAAGCTCGCAGCCACAACGCGGGCCTGCGTCGCCGGATCGTCAGCCGGATCGAGTCGGCCTTCCAGCGTGCGGCCAAGGCGGTCAAAAGCTCGGAAGGGAAACGCGGCAGCGTCGAAATCCAAGGCCGGCTCGACTACGAAGCGTTTCGTCTGAAAGACAAGGAGCCGTGCGTTCTCGAAGCGGAGGCGGCCATCCGCGAACTCGGCGGCGAGCCGGTCAAAAAAGTGGCCAACGGCGGCCTGGACGCCAACTGGATGGCGATCCACGAGATCCCGACCGTCACGTTCGGCACCGGCCAGTTCAACGCCCATACGGTCGACGAGTGGATGGACCTCGAAGAATACCGCAAAGCCTGCAAGCTGGCCCTGCGTCTGGCGACACGGTAGAGAAAAGTCTGTTAGCCGCGTGGGTTCATCCCCGCGCTCTCCGAAAACAACGGTGTTCGGTTTACTGTTTTGAAAAAACGTTCCAACACGACAACGCAGCGGTTTTTTACATGG
>JASFHG010000510.1:0-3578 GCA_050123355.1 Planctomycetia bacterium | reverse complement strand
CCGCCGGTATCGTTGTCGTCGTCGTCGTCGTCACCGCAGCCGACCATCCATACCTGGCCTGCAATCAGCAAAATCGCAATGAAGAAAAGCAATAATTGTGTACGGGTTTGCATTGATCCCCTCCCACGTTGAATGTGTTGCATAGAAAGCACAATTTTACAATTGTACCTGGATTCTCCTCGTTTGCGTCTGCTTCGCAGATTTACGCAATAATACACATTGAATTATTGAATGCAATAAAAATGAAGGTCTCGTGAAGGAAAAAAGGGCGGACTTAGAAAGCCCGCCCTTATTCGAGTCGTATTTGAGGATTAATCTACATAGTTTCCGTCGTTGTCGTATTTGCGAATCCAGATGTCGTTGCCGACGGTTCCTGTCTGTACCTTCCCGGCAACATAAAGATTTCCGGAACTGTCCATGGCCAGATCCAGGGCATTGTCGACGCTGTCATTGTAGTCATAGGTTACTTCCCAGACGAGATCCCCGGATGAATCAAGCTTCGCCAGTCGAATGTCCGCGCTGGTTGCAATCGTGGTTGTGGCGCCGGCGACGTAGATGAAACCAGCCGGCCCGATTACAAGACCTTGATAGTAATCCTTAAGGTCGTCCGCGCCGTTGAATTTCTTTGTCCATTGTTCCGTACCATCGGAATCATATTTCCGGAGAATGGCGTTTCCTGCGCCGCTGTTTTCCGTCACCATTCCGGCTACGTAAACGTTTCCTGCGTCGTCGGTTCTGACTTCTGTAAACCAATCCTCGTCATTGGAATCGCCGTTCAAACTGCGCGTCCATTCCTCCGCCCCGGAAGAATCATATTTACGCACCCATGCATTTCTTCCTTCTCCGGCAACCGTCACGAATCCGCTGACAACAATGTTGTCGTTTGAATCGGTGGCCGCTTTATGACAGTTGTCTTCATCGTCATCCTCGTCATGATTTCGAATCCATTGCTGGGTTCCGGCAGAGTCGTATTTGATGACCAGGATGTTGGTGCCCTCGGTTTCGGTCGTTTCCTGCCCCACGACGATGACGTTGTTCTGGGAATCGATGGTTACCCCGAATCCAAAATCGTTATTGTTATAGCTGCCGTTGAAAGTTTTTTTCCACCCTTCCGTGCCTGACGTGGTGTATTGCTGCAACCAGACATCCTTTCCCACAGCATCGGTGGACATGCCTCCCGCAACATAGGATGTCCCATCCCCTGCGACCGCTATGCCGTATCCCCGATCATCGCCGGGAGTTGTTCCGTCGGTTGTGACGTCTTTCGACCATTTTTCAACGCCGTCTTTTCCGTATTTGGCCACCCAGATGTTTCTGAATTCGTCTGTCACTTCCCAGCGCCCGGCTGAATAGGCATTGAACTGGTCATCCACACCGATGGAAAAGGCATAATCATCTCCATCGTTGCTGCCATTGACCTGAACCGTCCAGAGATTCGCCGTGGAGAAGGTCATGGCAAAGTCGCTGTCAAGGGGTGCGCCGGAAGCGCTCAGGGCGTCGGTGCTGATGAACACCGAGTAATCGGTTGCTTCATCCAGAAGGGCATCCGGGGTAAAGGTGACCTCATCGCCGGTCCCGTTCCAGGCAAAAGTTCCGGTAACGCCGGGAATGTTGAAATTCCCTTCCACTGTGGCAGTATTCATCGGTTCGCTGAAAGTGACGGTCACCACCGTTCCAAGTTTCTGTTCCAGGGCGCCGTCATCAGGGGAGGTGCCCAGTACCGTAGGACCCGAGTCGTCATCGTCATCGTCGTCATCGTCATCATCGTCGTCGTCGTCATCGGTCGTGTCGTCATCATCCGTGGCGTCATCGTCGTCGACCGTGTCATCATCGTCTTCTGCACCGCCGGTATCGTTGTCGTCGTCGTCGTCGTCACCGCAGCCGACCATCCATACCTGGCCTGCAATCAGCAAGATCGCAATGAAGAAAAGCAATAATTGTGTACGGGTTTGCATGATCCCCTCCCACGTTGAATGTGTTGCATAAAATGCACAATTTTCCGATTGTACCTGGATTCTCCTTGACGGCTTACGATCCGAAAGCCTACGCAATAATACACATTGTATTATTGAATGCAATGAAAATGAAGAATCCGGTTTAAAACTCGAAATAAAAAAATGGCGGGTCTTTTGGGGGACCCGCCGGAGGCTGTGAGGAATATGAGGTGATTGGGCTTAGTTTATCTGTTTGGCTGTTTTTACAAGGTCGATGAATTCGGTCCGGTATCCGTGCTTGTCCGGGCCTTTGGCGCCGTCTGCGATTTCAAGAACCGAAGCATAGGTTGCGTTGCCCTTGAACTGGGAATCCCGAAGGAGCATCCCGAAGGAGGCCACCGAAGAGGCGAACTTGAAATCCTCGCTCGCCTGGGCAAAGGAAAGGCCGGGGTCGGCGATCGGGTATTCGATCAGCTTGCTTTTAACCCCATCCGGTTTCTTGTACCGAAGCTTCACGGTCATCAACTCATCGCCGGAGGCAGCGTCGGTCAGTTGGGGCGGCTTCTGGTACTTAAGCCCATCCACCGATCCTCCTTCGATGCCGATCTCTTTGCCTACCGGGACGATCTGGTACAGGGCGGTCACCGTGTGCCCGGCGCCGATCTCACCGGCGTCTTTCTTGTCGTCGTTGAAATCTTCGTTTTTGAGCAGCCTGTTTTCATAGCCGATGAGGCGATAGGCTAATGTCTTGGCCGGGTTGAATTCGACCTGGATCTTCACATCCTTGGCAATGGTAAAGAGGGTGCCGCTGATCTGCTCGGCAAAGACCTTCCGGGCCTCTTTGAAGGTATCGATGTAGGCATAGTTGCCGTTGCCCTTGTCGGCCAGCTTTTCCAGGGTGGAGTCCTTGTAGTTGCCCATGCCGAAGCCCAGAACGGTCAGAAAGGCGCCCTTTTTGGCCTTGTCTTCGATCATCCGGATCAGGTCGCCCTGGTTGGTGGTGCCTACGTTGAAATCACCGTCAGTGGCCAGAATCACCCGGTTGATCCCGTCTTTGTCGAAGTTTTCCATGACGGTCTTGTAGGCAAGCTCGATCCCGGCGCCGCCGTTGGTCGAGCCCCCGGCGTTGAGCCGGTCGAGGGACTCGATGATTTCGGTCTTTCGGTCGCAGGTGGTGGAAGGCAGCACCAGGCCCGATGCCCCGGCGTAAACCACGATGGCCACCCGGTCTTTTTCATCGAGCTGATTGACCAGAAGCTTGAAGGCGCTTTTAAGAAGGGGAAGCTTGTTGGTTGAGGCCATGGAGCCGGAGACATCGAGGAGAAAGACGAGGTTTGCCGGGGGCCGATGCTCCTGTTTGATCTCCTTGCCCTTCAAGCCGATCCGGGCCAGCTTGTGATCCGCGTTCCAGGGACATGGGGCGATCTCCACGTTGACCGAAAAAGGCGCATCCCCTTCGGGCTGGGGATAGTTGTAGGAAAAATAGTTGATCAGCTCTTCGATCCGCACCGCGTCTTTCGGGGGCATGTCTCCCTGGTTTAAAAACCGGCGCATGTTGGAATAGGAAGCCGTGTCAACATCGATGGAGAAGGTGGATAAAGGATTGTCGGCCACTTTAAGAAAGGCGTTTTCGTAAATCCGGTC
>JASFHG010000509.1:0-3589 GCA_050123355.1 Planctomycetia bacterium | reverse complement strand
AGTCATAGTTGTGAAAAGTTGTTAAATAAAATGTCGATGTATGCTAAGCGAGTTCCGGATATTTCGACCGAAGTAAATGCTTTACTAGAACGTATTAAACCTGCTATAAGGCAGGCAAAAAAAACAACAGAAGAAGCAGAGAAGTCCGTGAATGAAATTTGTGAACCGGGATAATTTAAATTTCTAACAAAAGATGAGGTAAATCAAGATTGATATTGACCTACGACTTACGCAAATATCCAGTAGCAAATGGCCATGACGGCGATTAGGAGAATCGAGAGGATGCGCGGGTCGAGGATGCCGGTGAGGCGTTTTTCGGTGATCGCGGCCAGCGGGTTCTTCCAGCAGTACTTTTCGATCTGTTCCGGTTTCGGCGGTCGGGTCAGGAGGCTGACCGTGACAAAGATGAAGCTGCAGATACAGAAGAGGTACCATGCCTGAAGCAGGAACGGGATGCCCCATTGCTTCGTGATGATTTCCATGCCGAACGCGGGGAAGTCGACGATAAACGTGACGATCCCCAGGAGGAACCCGACGATCAGCGTGGTCAACGACGCGGCCGAGGTCCCGCGACGCCAGAAGATACCCCAGATAAAGACCGCGGTGATCGGGGGCGACAGATCGCCGATCATCTGGTTGATCCCTTTGAAAATGCCACCGAATCGGTCCCCTTGTGTCGACCAGGCGATCGCCGCGATCATGATGATGACCGTTGTGATCTGGCCGATCCGCACGAGCGAGCGGTCGGCCGTCTTGGGACGCAGTCGCTTGACGATGTCGATACTCACGAGCGTGGCGGCCGAGTTCAACGCCCCGGCGACCGTGCTCATCATCGCGGCCAGAAGACCGGCGAGGACCAGGCCTTGCATTCCGTATTTGGGCAGAAGTTCTTGGATCAGCACGCTGAGCGTCGAGTCGGGATCCTCGCCGATTTTGGTCCGGAAACAGGCGTACGCGATCACGCCGGGGAAGACCATCAGGAAGACGGGCAGCACCTTGATAAACCCGGCGAAGATCGGCCCGATTTGCGCGTCGCGCTCCGTCTTCGCGCCGAGCACGCGCTGGACGATCGTTTGGTCGGCGCACCAGTACCAGACGCCGATGATCGGGTAGCCGAGCAGCATGATCCACCAGGTATAGCCGCCTTCGGTATGGATCATACTCAACTTGGTCGAGTAGGGCCGATCCGACTGTGCGTTCGGGTGGAGGTCGGTCGCTTGTCCGAGTTGGCCGTCGGCCGCTTTTTTGAGTGCCTTGATGTGGACGGCGAAATCAACCTCCTTCAAGTCGATCGATTTGGCTCCTTCGCTGTCGAGGCAAAGCTTCAAGGCGGTATGGGCCTCGGGATGTTCGGCGTCTTTGTCGAGCGTATTGAGGATGACGCCCGAGGTTTGGGCCGTTTTGAGTTCCTTGGCCAGGGATACGAGTTCCGTTCGGGCTTCGGTGAAATCGCCCTCTTTTTGCAGTTGATCGATATACCGAAACATCCCGGCCGCGCTTCTCAAACTGTCGGAGGCGTTCAGGTGGTCCGTCTCTTGCTGTTTGACGCACTGGCCGTGCAGTTGGGATAGCGAGGTGGTCCCGTGGTCGTGCAGGTAGATCAGACCGAAGATCGTGACGGCGGCCGCTCCGAGCAGGAGCAGCACGGTTTGGATCGATTCGGTGACGACGACCGCCTTCAGCCCGCCGAGGACCGTGTAGATAACTGTCAGGAGCGAGACGATCAAGATCGAGACGGCGATATTGAAGTCGACATACGTATTGATCGGCAGCCACCAGTCGGGCGTGTCGAATGCGAAGAGCCGTTTCATCACCTCGGCCCCGGCATAGATCGTCACGCCGATGTGGATGAACAGGGCACCGGCGACCGCCATGAAGGCCAACACGGTGCGCGAGTGGGGGCCGAAGCGGCCTTCGAGGTACTCCGGCAGTGTCGAGACTTTGCTGCGGAAGTAGAACGGGGCGAAGACGACACCGAGCAGGATCAGCATGAACGGGGCGAGCCACTCGAAGTTGCCGAAGACCATCCCGTCACTGAACCCGGCCCCGGCCAATCCGGTCAGGTGGACGGTCGAGATGTTGGTCGCGAACAGGGCCAGCCCGACGGTGACCCAACTGAGCGAGCGGCTTGCCAAGAAGTAGCCGGTGCTCGAATCTCGCTGGTGGCGAGAGAACCAGATCCCGATCGCGACGATCCCGAGCAAGTAGACAACGATAACAAGAAGATCAATCCAGTGAATGGCCATATCGGTTTTTCTTTTTTTGGGGTTCGTGGCTCTCGATGTTTATCGGTCGAATGGAATTCGACGTTTTTTGGACGGTGCTTCCGCACCAGAATATTTTCTATGGCGATGAAAAAACTTCGCAAACGCGTCGAATTCCATTCGACCGCTAAACAGTGGAGTAGTTCTTTATCGATATTTCTTTTTCGTCAATTCCAAGACCCGATCGACGTCTTTTGCCTCGATGATGCCGGCGCCGGCGTCGATGCTCGAGGGGAGGATGCCGTAGCGGCAGTAGAGCGTCAGTTGGACGACCGGGTAGAAGCCTTGGACGTACGGTTGCTGGTCGACGGTGCATCGGATGTGACCGGCCTTGACGAGTCGCAGTATTTCGGGCGAGAGGTCGAATCCGGCCGACCAGTAGCCTTGGTTGGGATGGTGGGTTTCGATCGCCAGCCCGGCCGCTTCCGTGTCGGCTTGACCTGTCGTGAGGATGACGCGGATGTCCGGGTATTCCTTAAGCGTTTTGGCGATGACCTCTACCCCCTTCTTGGCGTCGTTGCCGGTGATCCGGACGGTCGTCTTGATTTTCTTTTCCTTCAGGCCGTCCTTGAGTCCTTGGAGGCGGTCTTCCAATGCGGAGACCCCTTCGTCGTGCATCGTCATCAAGACGTGGCTCCCGGCCGGGATTTTGTCGGCGACATGTTTTCCGAGCGACTTGCCCGCCTCGTACAGCCGTTGATTGACCGAGCTGAGCCGTGCGTTCGGGGTGGCATGATCGTCGATATTGAAGCCGACGACCGGCACGCCTTTCTTGATTGCTTCGGCGACGACCTTATCAAAACCTTCCGGGTCGATGAATGAGAGCGCGATGCCGTCGTAGCCGTCGGCGACCGCTTTGCGTACCAGTTCGGCCTGGGCGGGGATGTCGACGCCCGTCGTGCCCATCCAGGTGCAGTCGACGCCCATTTTTTCGGCCGCGTCTTGCATCCCTTTCTTGACCGGCTCGAAGAACTTGGCGTCCTTGCAACAGGTGATGAACGCGAAACGGAGTCGCGTTTTTTTGTCTTTCGTTTCGGCACCGTGGGCGATGGTGAGTACAACGAGAAGATGGAGCAGACCACAAAGCAGGATCGTTTTTCTCATGTTTCATCCCTTTTCATTGAGCAGGTTGATGGAGATGGGCGGTTGTCGTGGAGAAGTGGGAAAATGGTGGTTTGGCGTCGGGACCGTACGATTTTCCTCATAAATATAAAATATATCACTGCCGTTTTTCATCGGCAAGGGGTAGACAATGTTGGGTAACTTCCAGAGATGTCGTTCGGAAAAAAGGATATGGTTTTGGCTTAAGCGTTAGCGGCAATAGG
>JASFHG010000508.1:0-3592 GCA_050123355.1 Planctomycetia bacterium | reverse complement strand
CGACAACTGGTTAAAGAGATCTTCCCCGAGCCGGAGTACCAACTGAGGCTGTTGGACGTTACCCATCCGATCTGGTCGGCCGAACAGCATGTCCCGCCGGAGTTGACCCGCCCGATCTACGGCATCAACTTCGGTTGCCGGACGAGCCTCGTTTACTTCCCGCCCGACCCGCCGAAGCAACCGCGACCCTCTCTCTCTTGCTTGTGGGAGCTTTCCCGGCCGGGCCGCGACAAGAAATACAACAAGATTGTCGAGACCCAAATTCAAGCCGGACTGGTGATCGGGATGAACGTGCTCACCTACGCAACCGGCAAGGAACTTCGCTCGAAGGACGAGGTCCTGCGTCCGAAACCGGAAACGGGCTCGTCGATCGAAAAGCGGAACGAGATCCGCATCGCGAATATCCGTCACCCGGGCGGGTGTACCGCCGCGCCGCTGGCCGTGGTCCGTCTGTTGGAGACGGCCAGTAAGAAACTGGGCGTCCGCACGCGACCTGAACAAAAGGTCATCAACCTGACGGACGACACGCTCTTCGACTATCACCTGGTCTTCTTCCACGGCCGATCGGCGTTCCACCTGACCGATCGCGAACGGCGTCGGCTCCAGGAGTTTGTCGAGCGGGGCGGGACGGTCTTCGCCGACTCGATCTGCGCGTCGAAAACGTTTACTGAATCGTTCCGCCGCGAGATGGTCACGACCTTCGGCGATAAGAAACTTGTCAAGATCCCGGTAACCGACCCGATCTTCTCGACCGAATATGGCGGCTACGACGTCCGCCAGGTCGATCGCCAAGACCCGCCCGACGCAAAGAGTGAAACTCGTAAGCCGACAATCAAAAAAGTCCCGCCCAGCCTGGAAGGGATCAAAGTGAAGGGTCGTTGGGGAGTCATTTTCTCTCAGTACGACGTCAGTTGTGCCCTCCAGCGACAGAATTCGATCGACTGTCGAGGCTACACCCGCGACTCGGCCGCCCGAATCGCGCTGAACATCTTGCTCTACTCGCTTCAGGAGTAGTTTTCTGCTTTCGTAATTTATTGACACCCGAGATAGGGCACGCTTCGCGGCCCAATTTCGGCTTGGTGCGAGAAAAAGTCATAAAAAATGCCTCAAAATACCCAAGACTCAATTAGAAGGGTGTTTTTTTGCTCTAAGTGTACATCTGTCAATGACTTGTCCAGTTGCCGGGCGAATTTTTTTGAATTTTGAGCATAATTGCTCGGTAAAGCTTTCCGGTTATTCAATTTAGCTCAAGTTTAACGATTCTAGGGGCCGATATTTGACTTGACACGGTCACGGCGGCACCGAGAATGGGGCAACCCCCCTCGATTTCGGTATGTCTTTTGTCTCACTAAGTTGCTTACCATTAACAACTTACAAACAATAGAGCACTTCCGTCCGATGGCCGGCCTGGATCTTTGACAACCTCGAAACGCTCCACACGATCAATCGGATTAATCGGTCCCCATAGTACCGGCGACCGCGATTTTGACGATCTGGAGGCCTACTTACGGTTTGCCCCAGCAAATTCATCTTGACTCTACTCGTTGTGTCTCCTACACTTGTGACGACTAGAGAAAGTCCACTGATGCTCTAACTTATTTTTTTTGTGAGTATGTAGGAGATCGGTATCGTGACCAAGAAAGAAATTGTACGAATCATTTCAGAAGATTTGGGGCTGACCCAACTGCAAACGAAAGAGATCGTCCAGAAGACTTTTGACGCAATCGTCAATACGCTTCTCGAAGAAGGACGCATCGAACTTCGTAACTTCGGCGTTTTCGAAGTGAAGCACCGGGCACCCCGAAAAGCGAGAAACCCGCGGACTGGCGACCAAGTCTTCGTCCCCGGCAAGAGCGTCGTAACGTTCAAGCCTGGCAAGGAGATGGAAAAACGAGTAGCCGAGTTGGGAAATAAGGAAAAAACGGAAACCAATCCTCAGTAAATTTGGTGGTTTACCTCCCGACTTATTAAAACTGCTCTAGACACCGCCTCCCGTTTCTCCTACATTGCCCGCCGGTTTATCGGTGATTTGGCTTGTGTACCCCGATTTTGCACAACCGCCAGAGCCGCCTATTCCACGCCTCCTCCCGCAGTCGACCCAGACGACAGAGTTGTGGCCCTCGAGCCTACCGCTCCCCAGGACCGGTCTGCTCCCATGGCTACAAGACCCTGCTTACACAATTCACAGAACTTCCCGGTCGATCGTGTTTGATCGTTTCGTCGGAACTCAACTACGGAAAAACAAAAACCTTAAAACGATACTCACGGAGGAGTAGAAGCCATGCGCAAATTGCTATTGGCAGTCACATTCGGAATGCTTGTCACCATGGGCGTCGGTTGCATTACCCCCGCCTATTCGGGAGATCCCACCAAGCGAGCTCAGGAACTGCTTTACACGTCAGAAAACCTGCGAACGATCCTCGATACGTGGGAACGGATCTGGTTCCTCGACCAGCCAGGGCACATGCAGCCTGACCGTATGCACGGCGGCATCATGTAAATTCCGCGGCATTCCCGCCTGAAATCAAAATACACCCACCAAAAGCGCGTCGACCACGCCAGCGTGATCGGCTGCGCTTTTTTTATGCGCTGGGAGGACAATCGCCAAATTCCATTTGACCGCCATATCCAAAATCAGTAGTTCCAAATTTCCTTGTTTCTAAAAATTTCAAGCCGGATTTGAGACTGCGTCAGCAGACTCTAATCCGGATATTATCCGGAAAAGAGGCTGACGCCTCATTTCCGGCTTGGACAAAATGACACCAAATTTGGAACTACTGAAAATAGGGCACGCTTCGCGGTCCAGTTTCGGCTTGGAACGCTTCCCCCTCAAAGTACTGCTTTTCTTGCTTTTATCTCTATTTCCGTGACCTATATTTTCAAGAGTTGCTCCCCTTGCCTCCGCCCGCTTCTGAATCCACCTCGGGATCAGCTCCTATCCCACCCATTTATCCCCCCAAAATTCAAAGCGAAACGATGATGAAAAATACGCTGCCTCTTGCCGTTCTGTCTATCATCACGGTGGTCCTCGGCCTCTCGATCCTCAGCCTGAGTGGCTGTGGGAGCTCGGATACCGAAGCGGTCACGCCGCCGATGCCGGTCAAGGTTTTCGACGTCATTACCCGCGACCTGCCCGAATACTACGACTACGTCGGAACGACCGAGTCGACCCTGAACGTCGACATCCGTGCCCGCGTGAAGGGGTATCTGGAACAGCGGCTCTTCGAAGAAGGGGACGACGTCGGCGTAGGCCAGCCGCTTTATGTGATCGAGCAGCGTCAGTACAAGGCGGAACTCGACATGGCCAAAGCGCAGCTTGCAAAAGATCAGGCCACGGCGATGGACGCAAGGCTCGAAAAGGATCGGCACCTCGACTTGTTCGAGCGGAACAGCGTCAGTGCCAGCGAGCGGGACAAGTACGTCGCCCAATCGATGGCGGCTCAGTCTCAGGTCGCGTGGGACGAAGCGCTGGTCCGAAACACCGGTATCACGCTGAGCTACACGTCGGTCGCTTCCCCGATCGACGGTCGCATCAGCCGAACCTATGTCCACGTCGGCAACCTGGTCGGGACGGACGGAGACACGCTCCTGA
>JASFHG010000507.1:0-3595 GCA_050123355.1 Planctomycetia bacterium | reverse complement strand
GTATTCTGGAAGTGGGACTGGCCGAAAATGAGGAAGAAGTTTTGTCCGTCGATTTGAACGGAAAAGCAGTAAGCGACGTGTTTCGAGGCAGTGATAATGTACTTCTGGTAAGTAAAGCTTTCGCGCGAGTTTTGAAATCCCAATGGGATGGATTTTCTTATGCCAAATTTCAGCCTGTTCGATGTGCTGGTGTGAGTTCGGAGCAAGCCAAGCACTCCAAGCGAAAACTGGCTTTTGACAAAGGAAAGCCTAGCGGTGACGCAATTCTTGCCGATGTGGTATCTATTGAGGCGGGCTTTGGAATCGTATTCAAAGATGACTTTCGTAATTGGTTAATCGAAACAAGAGGACAGCTCCCAGCGGGATGGCTCTCACCGTTAGGCGGGATGAACTCGGAAATATCGTCTTATGCCAGTCAAGAACATGACGAAGTAGACCCGGCAATGCCTAAACACCTCATACCAATCTATCCATATGGTGACGGAAGCTATATCTGCTTAGACACGAGAGAACAAGAATACGTTGAGTGGGATCATGAAGATGGAACTTATACATCTTTAGAGGAAAAAAGCATTCAAGATGTTTTGGACCTCGTCGACTTCTGAATCCCTATAAATCTGAAAGTTCCGCAGGCCGGATCGAAGTCAGAACCAGTTCCAGATCCGACTCTCTGCTGCGCAGAGAATCGGCTTGGACTCATGGGAGCTTGTCGAAGTAGAACGTTTTTTCTAGAATGGGCGGCAGGAGGAAAACCGCGTGAACACCCAAAGCCTCTACGATATCGCCCAGCAGAGCCCGGAGCCGATTTCTGCAAATTGGTTCTTCTATGTGTTTGCCTTGTTCTGTTTGCTCTACGGTATCCTGATGATGAAACGCATGCGACGGCACGGCTATAAAAAATGGGGCCTCTGGTTTGGTGTGTCCATGACTTTTGTTGCGGTCTGGTTGACCGGCGGCGGACTTTTCAGTCACTATCGGGAAAAAGCCTACCTGAAAAAATATCGCGACTGGCCCAACTCGGTGGAGTATCAAACGGTCGAAGGAGAGTGCGTGGTCCCCTTTTACGATCCGCCCCTGCTCGGCGACACGCCTCCGGAAACGTTCCAAGTGGGCAACCAAACGTTTGAATACGGGCTCTTCAGCGACGTCAACCATTACGTAAGCGAAGAGCTCATTGAACCTCTTCCCGAATCGGACCAGCCGGTGCGTGTCTATTACGAAGGGGCTCTCATCCTTCGCATTGAATCTGTTCCTAAGGAAAAGCCGGACGGTTAATAGGCGAGAGACAGGCCGCCGTAAAAGGTTCGGCCGGGGCCGCCCGGGACGGAATTGATCCGATAGCGTGAGAATTCATGGTCCCATACATTCTCGCCCAACGCGTTCTGGATAAGGAATTGAGCTTCGCAGTTTCGGTGGCGCCATCCCAGATACTTGCCGAGATCGAAACGCGTATTGATGCTCAACAAACTATAATCACTCGGAACGGGGTTGACAATCGCGGCGGCGGGGTTGATGAGCGTTACGGAACCAGGAGCACTGAAATACGAATTAAAAACTCCGATCTTCAGATAGGATCGCGTCTCATAGACAACACCACACTTGACCATCCAGTTCGGAACGAGCATCGCGGCGTATACGCCTTGGTCATTATTGTGGTGGTTTTTTTGCCAGGTAGTTGAGCCAATGAACTGGAGCCGTCGGTTCAATTTAGCGCGAGCTTCAAGCTCGATACCCTGTATGGTCTGTCCCCCCAGATTCTCGTAGGTTGGAGGGATGTTGGTATTGTCGCGGGAGATCATACTGGCGTAACCATTGTGGAAATAGGTGACCGCCAGGCGTTTCTTTTTGTCGCGATAGGCAAGCTGTGTTTCGAAGGTGTCAATGGTTTCCGGTGCCAAATTCGGATTGCCGACGATCGCGGACACATCAATATCCGTCTCGATCGCCGCCGGTGAGCGAAAAGCGCTACCGTATAGAACTTTCCACGTCCAATGGTCACTCAAGCTGGTTATCAAACCGACCCTGGGCACGATACCGCCCTTGATCGTGCCCGGCATGTTTCCCTGCATACCGGCGGTCAGCTTCAGCCAGTCGGTCGCCTGATATTCGAATTGTGCATACGCGCTATACCAAATTTTGGAATACATCGGCACGGTAGGCAAGCGGCTGTACCCCTGACGAAATTCAAACGTTCCGCCAATCATCAGATCCAAGTTGTCCGCAAGCACTTTGCGATAAATTGGCTCGACGAGATAATCGTTCGACGTGAGGTGCTCGGGAACCTGATAGGGAGGAACGCCCCAGAATGCGGAATCGGCGAAGTTGTACGTAAAATGCGTCTCCAGCGACTGATCCTCCGGATTTCCGATCGTGTACCCGATATCACAAAAGAATCTGGTCGACGTGAGAAAGCCGTCGTTCCGCCCGTGGAGCAACGAATTGCCGAGCATCGTCTCGTCGGCCTTTGCCGCGAATGCATTGAGTGTAAGAGGCCCGTTCTTGTATACGCCCACCACGCCAAAATTATGTTGGCTGAAACGCTTGCTGTTAAACACGCCCAGCTCGTCAAACGCAGCGTAACGATATCCGCGATCGTTGAGATAAGTCGCTCCGATGAATAGGTTCTTTTCCTTCGTGCCACTGCCTTTGGTAATCGCGTAACGCTGAGTCGACAACGAACCGGCGAGAACCGAAACGTTATCCTGGTCCTTGAGAGGATTCTTGGTAATGAGATTGATCACCCCGACGTAGGCGTTGGTCCCGTAAAGCACAGAGCCCGGTCCACGGATAACCTCGATGCGGCTCAAACTGTCAATGGGAAATGCAGTATAGATCGGTTGGTTCAGGCCGCCTTGCAAGGTATCCTTGAACGGTCTTCCGTTGAGCAACAGCAAGACATGGGTATCATAGTGACCCGGCAAGTCACCTCGCATCGAGATGACGTTATTTGGCATGAATCCCGAGTTGGGTGTCCAAATGCTGGTTCCTCGCTGTAGTACCTCCCGCAGCGTTTTGGCACCAAAATCGCGTATATCTTCTGCCGTGATTACCTCCACGACGCCGGGAGATTCGGCGAGATTTTCCGCCTTTCTCGACACCCCTTCGACAATCGGATCGGTCATCGTCGACCTGATACCGACCTTGCCGAGCGACTCGAGGTCCATGTTGAGCATCTTGTCGAGGTCGTTTTCTCCTGTCGATGCTCCCACCGGAGTATCCGCAATATTACCGGCCGGAGAGCCGGTCGGTCGTGGGGCGGGATCAACATCCCGGGCAAAAAGAGACCCCGTACTGAAGAAAACTACTATAGCTAAAACATGACTCAGGGCATTTTGCCACCGGTTTTTGCTCATCGGCATCTTTCGTAATATAGTGGAATTTCCAATATTACTCGAAAAATCGCCCGTTTTCCCGCAAAAAATCCAGGTGTTTAGAAACTATAGGTAGTCAGGCCATCAACCATATCTCTCCATTTCTTCTTTCGACACCTTTATGAACCCATCCTAAACAAACCTCCTTTAATCGGATCAACCACTACAATCCCTCTGGTCGCATACCAGCCATTAAGAACCTATCCGAAAACCGGGACAGGCAC
>JASFHG010000506.1:0-3603 GCA_050123355.1 Planctomycetia bacterium | reverse complement strand
AATAGCCGCGGTAATCAGAGAGGGGGTATGTGCTATTTTCGACGGTTTTTCCCAAAAAAGGCTTTTTGATCGGCGCGAAAAATGATAAAATAAGGATATCTGCCAGTCCTGCCTTTCACGTCCTGCCTCGTTTTCGCTCCAAGGAGATCAGCGATGTTCTTTTTTCGAGAAAAAGCTCGTACGAAAGTTGCTCGTTTCGCTCGCCGGTGGATGGTTTGCTCCGCCGTGGGCATGGTCTTGACGTTGACGGTCGCCGATCGGGCCTGGGCGGATAACGATGATCAGAGCCTGTATTATTATTCTGTTCACCAGGAAGTGGAAAGGGAGCTCGAACCGGGGAAGCATGACCTGGTCGATTGGGCGGCCGAGCTTCTTGCGAAGAAGCCCAAGACGGTGCGAGAGGCGTTGGTCAAAATCGACGTCCTGCTTCGAGCCGGTCTGAGCGAGGAGGTTGTCAAAACGATGACCGATCTTCCCTCGTTGTATTCCGACCCGAAGAATCCCAGATTGCAAGAAAATATCCAGCATATTTTGCGCGGGGCCATGCAAGGATCGCAAGCGCCGGATATCTCGGTAGCTCTTGTCGAAGCTTTTCCGGAAAAGATAGACCAGTCCATGCGTTCGTGCATGGGCCAGTTGTTTCATGCCTTGCGTGGCCAAGGTTGGGATGGCGAGAAGATCGACGAATGGATCGTAAAAGTTCAAAAAAAGGCTGCCAAGAATCGCACGTTCCTTACTGACATCCCGGCCGACTTTCAGAGCAATCCTTCTTATAGAAATCGACCTTGGCAAATTCGACATCACGATCGACCCGGCACGATTTGGGTGACCTTGCGGATAGAATGCAGGCAACAAATCATAAACAGAGCCCGGTTCATCGGGGTATTGGAAGAAGAGGTGAAGAAGGATCCGACCGACACGCTCGGGATGCTCGATTACCTTTGGGCGTGGCGGCAAGTTCCCAATCACCACCAATTTGACAAGTCGGATCCAAGTTGGGTCGCCGAGGTCGCCGAACCGAAGACGAGCCTCGAAGCGTGCAGCTTGGGGACCATGCTTTCCGAGTTGCAGAAATGGAAGCCGGCCAAGACGATGTTCCAAAAGGCGGAAGAGCTTCTCGAAAAGGCTGAAGAAACGCCGTCAAAACGCCCGTCCGGAAAGCGTCTGTTTATGAAAACCGGTGGCGACGATGCATATCGGGAGCATATCGATAAAATGTTAAAGCGATGTGATTCCGGTCTCCGATCGAGCGTGGAGCGTCGGCAGCCTGCTCCGATCGCTTCGACTCGCACGCTGATGACGTCGACTTCCACTGCGTCGTCGACCGCACTGGATGATCCGGAAGCTGCCGCGTTGGCCAAACGCAAGGAAGAGGAGAAGCGAATCCTCGACGAAGAAAAACAAGCAGGCGACAAACCGTCTTACTGGCTGCGTCGAGGAGAGTTTTATGCACGAGATTCTTATCAACAACTGTCCGAGGCGGAGATCTTAAACGCAAAACAGGCGTTCGAAAAGGGGCTCGAGTTGACCGATCCCGAGGCCGATCCCCAAAATCAGGCAAAGTATATGGCCACGCGCAAGTCACTGCTGCAGGCCTATACCAACCTGCTCAGGGATGGGAACCAGCACGACAAGGTGATGGAGATTTTGCTCAAGGAGCTCCAAGTTTCCAAGGACGAGACCATCATCCATTTGGTCACGCAGCACGGCAACAGTGCAAACATCGTGCCTTGTATCGAGCCGGACGAGCCGGTCCTTTGGCAATGGCTCGAAAAAAAGAAAGTGTGGGAACATCAAGAAGGCTTGTTGCTCGATATCTTGGCGAAAAGAGCCTTCGAGTGTTTTGAAGCCATGCCGCCGGACCCCGACAACGAAGCGCCCCAGGTGATCTATGATTATGTGACGCGGGTAGAAAAGCTGGCGAAAGAGGGGCATGCCTCACGCATGGAGTATTGCTCGCGCATGCTGCTGGGCAATACCTCGCTCGGAATCCAGCCGAATCCCGATCGGCTCCTCCCTTTGATCCAAGAAAAACTCAAGCAAAAAGATCTCAATGACGGGGACCACCTACAGCTTGAAAGTAACTTGTTCCAGGCGTATCTCAAAAGCGGCCAGATCAAAGAAGCGGACGCATTGTTCAAAGACCCGAAGTGCCGGCTCAGTGGCCGAGTTTTGTACCAGAAGTTGGCCCGCATGGCGGCGACGAAAAACGAAAATGAGATCGCGCTGCGAAACTGGCGCCGGTCGGCCAATTATTCGCTAAAAGACGCGTCCCAGATACAGCTCAATACTTACTTGTTGCGGTACGGATTGAGAGACGAGATCAAAAAATACTATCAAGACGCCAAAAAGAAGCTCCCGACGTTCGAAATCCCGAAAGAGTTCGTCGAGTAGCACTAAAATAATCCAAGCCGAAATTGGGTCGCGGAGCGTGCCCTATTTTGGTTAATCGGTGGTCAACCGGGGTTGGACTTAGGGGAAACCTTTCTGGAGAAAGGTTCCCCCTAGAACCCCCTCCAAAAACTTTTTGGTGCGCCGATGCTGCGTATCAGCTCTTTTTCTTTTTTACAACTTACCGGCCGGGGTGTCCGCTTTGAGCTGTTCAATCATCGCGAGCGTCGCCGCTTCGATCGCCTCTTGCCACTTGGCGTCGCCAAACTTCTCGGCATACTCGGGCCGAGCGTGCGCGAAGATAATCCCACGCGAGTTGTTGACGATCGCACCGAGGCCGCTGGAGGCAAACCCGCCCGCCACGTCGGCCGCCGTGCCCCCTTGACTGCCGAAACCGGGGATCAGGAGCCAGGCGTGCGGCATCTTCGCACGGAGCTCGACGAGTTGCTCGGGGTAGGTCGCGCCGACCACTGCGCCGACCGCACCGTAAGCGGCGTCTTCCGGAGCGTCCTCGTCGGTCGTCTCGCCGGCCAGTTTCTCGACATAGTCGGCCACGTGCTCAAACAGCGGTCGACCGTCGGCCGTCAGGTCTTGGAACATGCCCCCGCCCGGGTTGGACGTCTTGACCAAAACGAAGATACCGGCGTCACGCTCGACGGCCGCATCGACGAACGGGTCGAGACTGTCGCCGCCGAGGTACGGGCTGACAGTCAACGCGTCGGCGCCCCACGGCGAATCGTCACCCAGGTAGCCGTTGGCGTAGGCGGTTGCGGTCGAGCCGATGTCGTTCCGCTTGCCGTCGAGGATGACCAACAGCCCTTTCTCGCGGGCGTAGTCGATGATCTGACTCAAGGCGACCATGCCGTACGCGCCGAGCTGCTCGAAGAAGGCCGCTTGCGGCTTGACGGCCGGGACCAACGGGGCGACCACGTCGATCACACCGCGGCAGAAGACAAAGTAGGCCGCCGCCATCTCTTCGATGCTCGGACGTTCATCCTCCCCGAAAAAAACGTTCGGCAGCATCTCACCACGCGGATCGAGGCCGACCAGTACCGGGTTCTTCTTCTCTCGGACCGCGTGGGCCAACCGTTGTGCGAAAGATTTCAAGGGATGCTCCTTTGGTTGCTGACCGTTTATTGAGTCTCAGATATCTAAAGTTACAAATTTGGTAAGTGTTTATGCATTTGTTAGCGGCGGGGCTTGTCCCCGCGT
>JASFHG010000505.1:0-3614 GCA_050123355.1 Planctomycetia bacterium | reverse complement strand
GTAGTGAAAATCGTTCCCAATAGCGGCAGTTTCACTATAAGCAAGCGTTTTTGTGCTGCTTACATGCAAGCTCAATTTATCCGGCCAGAGCAATAAGATAGGTGCGTCTCGACGCACCCTACAAAAAAATGGATACACAAGATCTTGATTTTCTTCGAAAGGCGATTCGGTTGGCGGTGGAAAATGTGGAGACGGGGCGAGGGGGACCGTTTGGGGCGGTGATTGTCCGCGATGGTCAGGTGGTCGGGACCGGGACCAATCTGGTCACGGCGACGCCCGACCCGACAGCCCACGCCGAAATGACCGCAATCCGCGACGCTTGTACAAAGCTCGACACGTTTTCACTTGCCGGCTGCACGATCTACTCGAGCTGCGAGCCGTGCCCGATGTGTCTGGCGGCGATCTACTGGGCCCGATTGGATCGGCTTGTCTTTGCAACCGGTCGCGAGGACGCAGCCGCAGCCGGTTTTGACGATCAATTCTTTTACGAGCAGGTTGCTCTATCCCCGGAAGCTCGGGCCTTGCCGAGCGAGCGTGCACTAGAATCCGAAGGGCTCGAACCGTTTCGGCTATGGGCAAAGAAAGAAGATCGGGTGGATTATTAGGGTTCGGATCCAAAATAGAGACGGCGTCTCTATTTCGGCTTGGATTTTCTTAGAAGTTAGCCGCTTCACTCGTGAAGTGTTTCTGCCAAAAATCACTTCCGCCCGCTGAAGGAGGTAGCCATTTGGCGATACTCGCGTGGCGAGACCCCCTGCTGTTTCCGGAACTGGCGTGCAAAGTAGTTACTATCTTCGAAGCCGACGTCGTAGGCGATCTGGGTGACCGCTCGATTGGTCCCGCGGAGCAACTCGGCTGCTCGTCGGATGCGGAACTGGATCAGATACGAGATGGGCGAGGTCCCCATCGCGTTTTTGAAGTCTCGCAAGAAACTCCGCTTCGGCATCTCGGCGATTTCGGCCAACTCTTCCAAACCGAGCGGCTGCGTGTAATTATGTTCAATATGCACGATCGCTTCGGCGATTCGCAGCAGCGACTTCGAGTCGGGGTTCTTGGTCCCTTCATAGCAGCGGGAAAGGTGCCCGATCAATTGCATGAACCACGAAACAGCGAAAAACTGGTAGCCGGACTTGCGATCGGCGATCTCCTGCTCGAGTCGGTCGACCATCGCCACGGTTTCATCCAAATCACGGGCGTTGAGGTGCAAACGACTGCGGAACTGGTGCCGATGTCGCCAGGCAGGCTCCAAGGTAAACAGAGCGTGGTAACCGGTCAGGGAAGTCAGGTCGAAGAGCCGCAAATTAATATCACGCGTATCGAACATGATGTTGATCAGGCACAAATTGTCCAGATCGCGATAGCCGTGCGGTTCTTCCACATTGATGACATAAGTATCACCGGCCGAGAGAGGCCATTTTTCGTCCCCCACAATATGAACGCCACGACCGCCGGTCACGATGACGATCTCGGAAAATTCGTGAGAATGGACCCCAAAAGGCCCGATCGGCTCACGTCGCTGGACCCGAAGCGGGAAGCCCGCATCGGAAAACCATTCCGCTTTTTTCAGAATTCGAACCATGTTGCACCTTCAATACCGGAAAGAAAAGCTCTGGCCATATTATGCTAATCTTTCGACGGATTGTCAAGAACCTACAATTGCCGGGCCCCACCATTCTTTGTGGATTGCCTCTGCCTCTTCGTATGGAAAAGTCTTCCGATCGGGCCGGATATTCCGGTATTCGCGATTCTATTTCCGGATTTGCTCGCTAGATAAGGTGGTTTACACGCATTGATTTGCACAGGGGTACGGGGAACCCTATATTTAGGTAGCGGACCCTTATTCTTATCGAATTGAACGATTTACATAAAGGAGACTGGCTTTTTGCCAGCGCACGTTTTCGCGAGCGAGTTTGGCACCCTGAGAGAAGAGACGAAACGTCCCAATCGAACATGGACACCACTGTAACAACTCACCCGAAGTTGAGAGCAATACTGCTTCTTATCAGCTTTTTGGCAGCCGTCGCCGGACTGGGGCTAGGTGCGCTGGTAATGTACGGTTGGCATACAGGCAACTGGGGTGCGGTCCACCAACTTCCTACCTTTGCACCCATGCAATACAGCGCGGCGTTGAGCTTCGTGCTCTGTGGTATTGCATTGCTACTGCTTCTCTTCCAACGCAACCAAGCCGCGGCGATCGTCGGCATCTTTCCCGTAATCATCGGCATCCTTTCGCTGGTCAAATATGTGGTCCCGGTCGATCTTGGTCTCGATTCGCTCCTGATCCAACATGACATTATCATTTGCACACTGGATTCCGACCCGACGTCCATCAGCATGGCGATAGGCTTCACGCTATTGGGATCGGCCTTGGCCCTGCCACTGTTTTTGGATATGTCGTCGCATCAGATTTTTACCCGAGCGGTACTCGTTTCCCTGGCACTGGGGCTGGGTGTGCTCGCACTTTTCGGGCATTTTATCGGTCTGCAAGAAATCTGCCATTGGGGAAATGCCGTCCACATGTCTCTCCAATCGTCAATCGGGCTAATCTTGTTGAGTCTCGGCTTGCTCGCCTTTGTTTGGAGCAAGGAGCTTCACGAGGAGGTACCGATGCCCAATTGGTTCGTGATCCCGATCACCATAACGGTGTTCATGATTACGATTTGCTTCTGGCAGATGACCCTTTCGGCAAAGCCCCAACTCGGGCTTCAAGACCAGCAGTTCCCCCTCCTGGTCCTTTTCCCGCAAATTGTCCTGATCAGCGGCATGATCCTGGCTTTGGCTATCGCCACGACAATCTGCTTCGTGCGAAAGTCGCTGATTTATGGCCACCGGCTCAATCGATTGAACCAAACGCTGGAAAAAGCGATCGACGACCGGGAACAAGCCGAAAGCACCCTGCAAGTCCAAAAAGATCACCTCGACGACCTGGCGGCAGTCTGGTCCCAAAAGCTGGAACGCACCCAACACGAGGCCGAAAGCCTCCAACACGCCAAGAATCAATTCCTCTCGCAGATGAGTACCAAGCTGCAAAAGCCGGTACGTGACATCTTCTGCAATATCCAATTGCTCCAGCGAGACCCCAACACAACCATCTCGCAAAAACAAAAACTGCAAATCATCGCCGACCGGGGTGCCCACATCTTGTCCCTGATCGAAAATGTTCTGGAGCTGTCCAAGGTCGAGATGGGCAAATTCAAAGTCGCCAATGAAGTGATCGACCTGCACCACTTGATCCACATCATCGCCGGGCTTGTCAACAAACTGGCCCAAAAGAAAGGGCTCACTTTCCACGCCGACATCGCTCCGGATGTGCCCTTCAAGATCCGGACCGATCCGGAAAAACTGAAGCAGATCCTCTTAAACCTGCTGGATAACAGCATCAAATTCACCGACAAAGGTGGCATCATGCTCCAAGTGACGCGAGCCTCGGCCCACGTGCTGAATATCTCCATCGCCGATACGGGCATGGGCATGCATCCAGAAGACCGAAACGATATCTTCCAGCCATTCAAACAAACCAGAAGCGGCGAGTTCGTCGGTGGCATGGGGCTCGGTCTGTCCGTCACGCGGCGGCTCGTCGAGGCAATGAAAGGCTCGATCGCCGTCGAAAGCCA
>JASFHG010000504.1:0-3616 GCA_050123355.1 Planctomycetia bacterium | reverse complement strand
TACTATCCCCAATGGGTCGACAATACGGTAGCCTATCTCGAAGATTCGGCCAACGAAGACGTGAACGTGATCATGTGGTCGTGGTGCGGGCAGGTTGATTCCAAGTACGCGGACGGAAAGCTTTATAGTGATTATCTGACGCCGATGTCCGAGCTCGAAGATGCTTATCAGGACGTTACTTTTGTTTACATGACCGGCCATGTCGATCACTGGGATGATGTAAACAACAAATTGGCCAATCAGGAGATCCGTAATTACTGTATCGAAAACGATAAGGTCCTCTTCGATTTTGCCGACATCGAATGCTACGACCCGGACGGGACGTTCTACGAATTCCCGCACGACAACTGCGATTACTATGAATCGCTCAATGGGTCGAAGCTCGGCAATTGGGCGACCGAGTGGCAAAATTCGCATACCGAAGGGGTCGATTGGTACTCTTGCTCCTCGGCGCATAGCCAACCACTTAACGCAAACCAGAAAGCGTATGCCGCTTGGCGAATGTTCTTCGAAATCGCCGCGGAGATGACAATGCCGGAGCATATTTGCGACTTGAATCGCGATGGAAAAGTGGACGCCTCGGACGCGACCATTCTTGCCGGAAATTGGCAGTACGGAGCCGATATGGCTGAACCGGATGCGACCTGGACGATGGGCGACTTCAATGGTGATGGCGTTGTCGATGCCTCGGACGCGACCATTCTTGCCGCGGATTGGGGCCAAGGAGGGGTAGTGTCATCGACCGTGCCCGAACCGAGCATGCTGCTCCTGCTCCTCGGCCTCGCCGGCTTCTGGCTCTGCCGCCGTGTTCGTTAGAGTGCGGCAGTACTATAAATTTGTACAAACATCAACAGCCCAGTCCTCCACGGCCGGGCTGATTTTATAGGTGGTTTTGGTAATGGTGTGGAAGCACCAAAAAAATCCTGTCGATCCTGTTCATCCTGTCTAAAAATGTAAACTGTCCAAAATAAGGAGGCCTACCGCCCGCGTTGACAAAATGCATCGGGAATACAGGGGGGAGGGCTCCGGCGGGGCAGGGGAGGGCAGGGGGGCGCTTTTCGATTGCAGGTTTTCCCTCGAAAGGGTAGAATTAAAGGTTTAGTGTCTCGCTGCTAGCCCCAGCTTGCCTAGTTTTACGAAATCCCCCGAAGAAAAACGCTTTGTCGAAAGCAGATCCTGGACATATCGGGCCTTATCGCCTCCTGAATATCTTCAATACGGGCCAAACCAGCCGGATTTGGCAGGCCTACGACGACGTTGCGCGAGAAGTCGTCGGGATCAAAGTTCTGCTCGAAGAATACCGGAAAAATCGTGAACATCTTGCCTATCTTAAACAAGAATGGGTCGTCGGCGGCGAACTGGACCATCCCCATATTATCGACATCCGAAATTATGCCGTCGACCGCGGCATCGCCTATCTGGTCATGGAATGGTTCCCGGCTCCCAACCTGAAACAACGGCGTCGGATGGGCTATGAAGAGTTCGAGTACCTGATCCCGAAGGTGATCGAGGAGATGTGCGTGGCCCTGATCCATCTGCACAGCAAGGGCTGGGTCCACCGCGACGTAAAGCCTGACAACTTCTTGGTTTCCGACGACGGTAACGTCAAACTGATCGACTTTGCCCTGGCCCAAAAGGTCAAGAAGGGGCTCGGCCGGTTTCTCGGAGGTGGGTCGAAAAAGGTCCAAGGGACCCGAAGCTATATGTCCCCCGAGCAGATCCGGGGGAAAGAACTTGACGGTCGGGCCGACCTGTATAGCCTTGCCTGCACGCTCCATGAACTGCTTGGCGGCCGGCCGCCCTATACGGGCACTGATGCGAACGACCTCTTGATGCGTCACCTGAAAGCGGCTCCGCCCGCCATCGAAAGCGCTAACCATAATGTTACCAACGAGTTCGGTGAATTGCTGCGGCGATGCATGTCGAAAGAACCGGACCAGCGTCCCAAGTCGGTGACCGATTTCCTTACCGAAGTGCGTATGACCCGCCTTTTCCGTAAACAACCCAGGCCCCCGGCGGAAATTTCCACCCAGGAATCCCCCTAAATTGGGTATGTTTCTTGGTTTTTGTCTTGTCAACTGGAACCAAAAAGGAGATAATAGAATACTTATCCCCATTGGTGTTAGCCGACATAACTGGGATAGAGCGCAAACTTTGCGCAATGACAGGACGTTACATAACTTATTGCAAAAACTTACCGCAAAATAAAACCCAAGTCTTTTGGTAGGTGCTGCCGCACCGACAGGATGACAAGTCCAGCCAAAAACTTACCGCAAAATAAAACCCAAGGGTAAAACTCGATGGCCATTGACCACCGTCTTTCTTTTGAACAGCCTATTGTCGATATCGAGTCACGGATTGCGAAGCTCGAAGGGGTTGCTCAGCAAACGCTTGAGACGAAAAACGAAATCCGCCGCCTCCGACGCGAACTGGTCGACCGAACTCGACAGATCTACGCGAATCTCAAACCGAGCGAGACGGTCGAAGTGGCCCGCCATCCGAACCGGCCGCAGACGGTGGACTATCTGAACTACGTCTTCGAGGAGTTTGTCGAACTGCATGGCGATCGGACGTTCGGCGACGATCGAGCCATCCGGACCGGCTGGGGCAAGCTGGACGATCTGCGAGTGATGGTCGTCGGTCATCAAAAAGGAAAAACGCTCAAAGAGCGAAACGAGTGCTACTTCGGTTGTGCCCATCCCGAAGGCTATCGAAAGGCGATGGCCAAGATGAAGCTGGCCGCCAAGTATCGCATGCCGGTCATTTGCCTGATCGATACGCCGGGCGCCTACCCTGGTATCGGTGCCGAAGAGCGTGGTCAGGCGATGGTGATCGCCGAGTCGATGTTCGAGATGTCTCGCCTGAAGACGCCGATCGTGTGCGTCGTGATCGGTGAAGGCGGATCGGGCGGCGCGCTGGGGATCGGTGTCGGCGACCGTGTGGCGATGCTCGAGCATTCTTACTATTCGGTCATCAGCCCCGAAGGCTGTGCCGGTATCCTCTGGCGAAGCAATGCGTACAAGGATCGGGCGGCCGAGGTTCTGAAAATCACGTCGAAGGACTTGCCCGGGCTGGGCGTCGTGGACGACGTGGTCGAAGAGCCGCTCGGCGGTGCCCATCGCAGCCCGCACCTGGCGGCCAGCCGCTTGAAGATTTATTTACGGAACCAGATCCGCCGCCTGATGAAGATTCCGACCGACGAACTGGTTAACGCCCGCTACGCCCGCTTCCGCCGCCTGGGCAAATACCTCGAAGTCATGCCGACGACCGAAGCCACCCCCGACGACGCCCTCGAAAAACAAGCGGTCGGCTAATCGGTTTCGTGAGCGCTGATATAGTAAAGTCCCGAAAGGGACGTCAGCGCGTAGCCGGAGGCGACAGCCTCCGGAAAAAGACATCTCATAAAACACTCAAAGCCCCAGCGGGGCGACAGCTTTCGCTGTCGCCCCGCTGGGGCTTTTTTAAAACATATCGCATTCCAGTCCGGGGGTTGCCACCGGCGACTGAAGTCGCCGGCTACTCGCTGACGTTCCTCCGGAACTAAGCTTATGTTCCCCTTTGCCGCAGTGATCCCAATCTCTTTCCCCCCCACGAAACCGGCCTCCCCAAACCAAAG
>JASFHG010000503.1:0-3623 GCA_050123355.1 Planctomycetia bacterium | reverse complement strand
GGCGGCACATGGGCCACCAGCCGACCATAGCGGAGTTGTGAGCTATTTTTATCCGAAATCACCAACTGGGCCGGACCTTGCAGGACAACCCGGGCACCGCTGGAAAATTCGATCTCGGCCAAGCCTGATTCCAACTCGATCTTTTCACCCTCGACCAGGAACGTGCCGACCGGATACGCACTTTTTCCATCCTTCCATTGGCAATCGACGGTCCGTTTCATACGAGCCATCATCTTCCAGGAATCATCTTGGGAATTGTAAATCGGTAAAACCAAGGCAATCCACAAGGCAAGGCCCAATGTGATCAACGATATGGCCAATGGCACATACGCGGTCAAATGGGTCCAGGCAAAGAAACTTCCCGAAGACGGATCCTGCGGCTCGGAAGAAGCGCTGCCCGTAATCGTTGAATCGAGCAGCTCTTTCTCAAAACCGAGCAGAGGAAAGATCAACGCATTTTCCGACGGTGAAAGATTCTCGCTCGAAACGCTTGCATCACCCACCTCGGATTGCAACAACGCGGACTTGTCCGCAAAAAGTTGCTCCACCTTTTCCTTGAGTCGCTGCTGTTGTCGGCTTTCTTCATGCACATCCATGATCTCATAATGGACGTTGAAAAATCGGACATAGTATTGCGCGGCCGCATCGCTCGTCATGACCAATTCTTCCAGCCGGCGCATGTCTTCCGTGCCGCACCTGCCCTCGGCCAGTGCGTTGCAGAGCGATTCCATTTCGTTAAAATGAGGAAATGCCATTTTTATAATGTCCTTATCCTTCTACCCAACCTTCCATCGAGTCTTCCATCGCAATGGTTCGTCGAATACAGGAATGTAATCGCCGTCGAATCCGTTGGAGCGAACGACAAATGGAAGTTATCGGACGGCCACTCGACTCGGCAATTTCGCCGGCAGATTCGCCTTCGAAATACCGTCGCTGAATTAACTGGCGATCCGGCTCCTTCAACTTTTCCAGACACGCATGAAGCGTCTTTCGCTCGCGCGAGAGTGCCTCGCCGCTACAGAACATCTCCTGTGCAATGCGGTCCAGAAAGTGGCTGCTGAAAACCAACGACTCTCGACTATGCTTCTGGTAATGTTGAAGCACCTGAAAGTAGCTGATCCGATTAACCCAACGTACGAAATCCGTTTCGAAATCAAACTGGTCTAATTTCTTCCACGCCACGATGCATACTTCCTGAAAAATCTCCTCGGCATCCAACGGACTGCCGGCAACCAGGACGCGTATGAACGAGAAGATCCGTTGCCGGTACTCGATGAGCAGGCGCACAAAGGTCTCGTTCTTCGTCGATGCTGTCATTTCAGGTTTTACACATAGGTGGCCGGCAGGGCTTGCGTGCGGTAGCTCCTACCCAAAACGCGTACACGTTTGTCGTGGGACCATCTCATCCACTGACTGCTTTCACCCTGCAACCGCCACATTCCGCAAAAGTTTTCAGTAAAAAACCGCAGATTATCCAGAAATCGCGATCCTCATATCACCCCCTGCTCTCCACTTCCCTCATCCTGGGGGAGAAAAGGAGTTTGACATTATTATATAGTCTAGCCCAGAGACAGACCCTATTGGTACTACCCATCAGAGGGGCATCTCAAAAAGTCACTGGAAAAGAAAAAGCGTTCCCGCAAAGATTATGGCAATTTAGATGCCATATCCACGGCAATGCCCAGGTGCTCCGGATCGAGCCTTGCCCGCCGATCGAGCCGGGGGACGGCCAGGTCGTCACCGCGACGTTCCACCACCAGGCGGCCACGACGGTCGACGTCCACGTCGAAGGGCTCGACACCCCGATCGGCTGCACCGGCAACCACCCCTTCTGGAGCGAAGACCGCCAAACCTTCGTCCGTGCCGACGCCCTCCAACCGGGCGAACACCTCCGCACATTCACCGACATCGCCGTCGTCACCCGCATCGCCCCCCGCTCCGACCCAACCCCCGTCTACAATATCGAAGTCCAAGGCGAACACGTCTACCACGTTGCCGAAAATGGCGTGCTGGTGCATAATAGTAAGCCTTGTAATGAAAGCTGGAAAGATTACTTAAAAAAGGAAATCGGTGATCCACCGGCACACATGACACACCCTCACGCACACCACATCCTTATGAAGGAAGGAAAGGAGGGTGTACAACGAGAGTTGGTGGAAGAAGGTCAGAAAATTTTGCGAAGATATGACATCGATCCAATTGAGGGTTACGAAAACCTAGTTTGGGCAGAGCAGTATGCTCACGGACAACATACCACTGAAACCTTGGAAAGAATCGTTGAAGCACTCCGAGAACTCGACGCGAAAGAAGGGGTAGGCTATGATGATTTTGTAGAATTATTAAAAAGATTTGGAGAAGAAGCTGCCGCAAGGACATGGTAAAATGCAAAAAAATAAACTTGATATTTACGGAGTGATTCGTCCGGCTATTAGGAAAGGAGATCTATCGACCCTTGTTGAGATTTTGGGAGACGATCCAGCACGGCTGCAGATAGTGGACACCACCTTTGGCGGTTGGCTTCACATGGCAGCGTCTCATGGGAAGCTGGAAATCGTTCGTTGGCTCGTGTCGCAGGGATGCGACATGAATGCCCTTGGTGGGGTAGGACCGAGACGGCCGATTAATGAAGCAGCGTCGAATGGGCATTTGGAGGTGGTAAAGTTTCTCATTGACTCCGGTGCTCTGCTGGACACTTCGGATTCCCTTCTCAATCCACTATTTTCTGCAATAGGTGGTGACATCTCGGACGCACAGACTACGATCGTGAAGCTGCTGATTGACAGTGACATTGATGCTGAAGTCAAATACAGCGGTAAATACAGGACTAACTGGGACGCCCTTGCCTTCGCAAAGGAGATGGGCAGGGCGGACATTGCAATACTATTAGGAAAACACTTGGGAATCGATGTGGAGGCTCAGCTAGAGTCGAAATGCCAACGTGAAGAGAGAATAAGAAAATGCATGACAGATGAGGACATTCGTCCCTTAGCGGCAGACGCCATACGAAAGGCTAAAGCCCAGATTGACGAAAAGTGCGGCAACGCCCCGCTCTTCGGATTCGCTCTGGGTACGGATGATGATGTGTGTGGCATGTACCATATAGCCTGTACGACCGGTTGGGTTGCCGAAAAGGAGAAGTCCTACCCTAACATTGGCTATAACTTTGTCGATTGGATTGAGTCAGGTGACCAAACATTATTTGACGATGTCAATACGATCATGCGTCAGTCTGCCGAACGGGATTATGAAGGTGATAATGGCTGGGCAGACATACGCGACCGACGATTCGAATTGCTGGTTTTGGCCCTGGCCGATTGCCGTGAAGCCGGTGTTTTTGATGATCAAACTTTTCTTTGTGTTGGGAGCACGGATCCATGTGACCATTTGAGGGCACTGGAGATGGACGCTGTTGACCGTCTAAACCTACCTGAGGTGGCCGATAAATTCGCAGCCGCTTTGGGATATGAGCGATACAGAAAGAAATAAAAGAAGAGAACTAGCACAAAATTACAGATTCTGGAAATAAAGTAGGTCAGAAATGAAAGTCTCTTCGTCTAATCAGAAAGCTTGCAAAGATCATCGATCCGCCGCTGGGCATAGTTGGGCGGGGGTTTTGGTGCTGG
>JASFHG010000502.1:0-3635 GCA_050123355.1 Planctomycetia bacterium | reverse complement strand
ATTTTTATTGGTCAATTCTGATGCTCTGAAAAATATCAATGTATGGAAATACGTCCTTTATTGAGTCTCATATATTTAAAGTTACATCGTCAAGCCGGAATTGGGCCGCGAAGCGTGCCCTATTCCGGGTCGGAACCGAAATAGGGACTGACGTCCCAATTTCGGCTTGATATAAGAATTTGTGACTTTAATACCTAAGACAATAGCCGCAGGCGACCGGGCTAACCTTATAAAATCCTGGCTCATTATATCGATTTCCCCCAGTTTTGCCCATCGAGCGGCCGATCTTCATGGAATTGAAGCAAAAGTGGCCGAAACCGACCCGAAACGGCCCGAAACCGACCCGAAACGGCCAAAATCGACCAAAAACGGACCAAAACGGAGGTTTTAGGCCTTTTCGGCGGGTGGCGACCGAGGGAAATTGTGGTATCATACTCGCTCGGCACTTTGTTTGTAGACCCACCTCAAATATCGCGTGTGTTTGTTAGCCCCGTCGCGTGCGACGGGTTGACCGACTCACCGGCCGCACGCGGCCGGGCTAACTATTATATTAATCGACTTTTATCGAGGATTAAGATATGTTCCCAACCGCAAAACGCCGTGACAAACTCCGCCGACTGCTCCGCCGCGAGAAGGTCGACGGGATGCTCATCACGAGCTTCACCAATGTGACTTATTTGACCGGTTTTTCCGGCGATGACAGCTACCTGCTCGTCACGCTCAAGGGAGAGGTGCTCCTGAGCGACCCTCGCTACGATACTCAGCTGAAAGAAGAGTGCCCCGACGTGACGGCCCACATCCGCAAGCCGGGCGAAACGATGCTCAAGGCGATCGTGGCACAAATGAAAAAGGCGAAAATTGGCCGACTCGCGGTCGAGGCCGGATCGATGACCGTCGACCTGCACAAAGCGATCGCCGAAAAGCTCGGCAGCGTCGAGATCGTGCCGGTCGCCGGCCTGGTCGAAAAACTCCGGATGATCAAGGACAAAACGGAAATTGCTCGTACCCGAGATGCCCTGACGATGGCCAAGCGGGCGTTCGAGGTGATCCGATCTTCGTTGCGGCCAACCAAGACCGAGAAGGAAGTGGCGGCCGAGTTGGAATATCAGATGCGGCTGTTCGGTGCCAGGGGATTTGCTTTTCCCTCGATCGTAGCGGCCGGGCCTCGGGCAGCCCTTCCTCACGCGGTCCCGACCGACGCGCCGGTCGGCGATCAGGACTTCATCCTGTTTGACTGGGGAGCTTGCGAAGACCTGTACCGGAGCGACTTGACGCGGGTATTGCACCTCGGTAAAATTTCGCCGAAGTATAGGAAGATTTACGGGATCGTGCTTAAAGCGCAAGTGGCCGCCACTAAGGCGATTCGACCCGGCATCAAGTGTTGCGATGTCGACGCCGTGGCAAGAAAAATTATCGCCAAGGCCGGATACGGAAAGTACTTCGGCCACGGGCTGGGACACGGCCTGGGGCTGGACGTCCACGAAGCGCCTCGATTGGCGGTCGGCGACGAAACGATCCTCGAACCGGGCATGATCGTCACGGTCGAGCCGGGTATCTATCTTCCTGATTGGGGAGGGATCCGGATCGAGGACGACGTGCTCGTCACCCGCTCGGGCTACGAGGTCCTCTCGGCCGACGTATCCAAAGAGATTGAAGATAATGTCGTTTATTGTTAGTTTAGCCGACGAACATCGTTCGTCGAGTTAGCATGAGAACCGCTTTCAAATACACGCCGGACGATGTCCGGCGGCTAAACAAAAACGACCAAATTTTTTTATTACACATTATGCAGTATGTTAGTCGCAACCGATTGTGGCTAACGAGTACAAACCACGGAGATTCAAATATGGCCGGTGCTGGCAATCAAGATATTTTCGAAGTCCGACGCATCCGTCGGCTGGTCGAATTGATGAAAGAACATGACCTTAACGAAATGGATATCCGCCAAGACGATACACGGATCCAACTCCGTCGCGGCATAGGAGGAACTCCGGTCGTCACGACGGCGGTCCCTGCTCCGGCTCCGGCCCCGGCAGCCCCTGCCGCTCCCGCTCCGGCAGCTCCTGCGGCGGACAAGCCGGTCGAAGACGACTCCAAAGTCATCACCAGCCCGATCGTCGGAACGTTCTATGCGGCCCCCGATCCGGAATCGCCTCCGTATGTCAAGGTCGGCGACCATGTCGGCTCGGATACGACCGTCTGCATCATTGAAGCGATGAAGGTATTCAACGAAATCCCGGCCGAGATTTCCGGCGAAATAACCGCGGTCCTGGTCCAAAACGGCGACCCGGTCGAATTTGGCCAACCGCTCTTCAAGGTCAAGTAAGCGAGGGTTTCCAGTTCTTTTATTGAAGATCGGGGTGATAAAGCCACATGTTTTTCCTATCTCAAGCCGAAATTGGGCCGCAAAGCGTGCCCTATTTCGGGTAAAGAACGCAACTCGCACCCGAAATAGGGACTACATCCCAATTTCGGCTTAACCGTAATCCCAAATACCTGACTCCATAAAATTTCCTCAACAAAAACCATCCCTTAGAAGCAATCCATATAAAAAGATGTTCAAGAGAATCCTGGTCGCCAACCGTGGCGAAATTGCCTTACGAGTGATCCGAGCTTGCCGCGAGATGGGCATCGAAACGGTGGCCGTTTTTAGCGAAGCGGACCGCGGTTCGGCTTACCTCGACCTGGCCGACGAAGCCTATTGTATCGGAACTCCCAAAGCGGCCGACAGCTATCTGCGAATCGATCGCGTGATCAGCGTCGCGGAGATCGGCAACGTTCAGGCGATCCACCCCGGCTACGGCCTGCTTTCGGAAAATCCCCACTTCGCCGATGTGTGCCGGAGCTGCGAGATCGAGTTTATCGGCCCGTCGCACGAAGCGATGCGGATGCTCGGCGACAAGAACGCGGCCCGAGTCTTGGCGAAAAAGGCCGAGATTCCGACCGTCCCCGGCAGCGATGGTTTGGTCGAAAGCGAAACGCAAGCGGTCGAGATCGCGCACGAGATCGGCTTCCCCGTCCTGATCAAGGCGTCGGCCGGTGGTGGCGGACGCGGGATGCGAGTCGCGCTGAACGACCTGGCTTTGAAGTCGGCCGTCCAACAGGCGAAGGCCGAGGCGGAGGCCGCCTTCGGAAACGCGGACATCTACATCGAAAAGTACGTCGAGAAGCCGCGACACGTCGAGGTCCAGGTGATCGCCGACACGCACGGCAACGTCGTCCACCTCTGGGAGCGTGACTGCTCGATGCAGCGACGGCACCAGAAACTGGTCGAAGAAAGCCCCTCGCCCAATCTTTCGGACGAGACTCGCAAGAAGATGTGCGAGGCGGCGTGCCGACTGGTCAAAGCGGCCGACTACACGAACGCCGGCACGGTCGAGTTCATCGTCGACAAGGATGAGAACTTCTACTTCATCGAGCTCAACGCACGGATCCAGGTGGAGCACCCCGTCTCGGAAATGGTGACGGGCATCGACCTGATCAAGGCCCAAATCATGGTCGCGGCCGGCGAGCCGCTTCCGTTTACGCAGGAAGACATCGTTGCACGCGGCTCGGCGATCGAGTGCCGGATCAATGCCGAGGACCCCGACAACAACTTCCGTCCCAACCCGGGCAAGATCGAACGCTTGATCATC
>JASFHG010000501.1:0-3639 GCA_050123355.1 Planctomycetia bacterium | reverse complement strand
CACCCGTGCGCGTACTCACCTGGTTGACTGGCAGAAGGAAGGCGTACTCTTCACCGAAGCGGACCCGGCAATCTATGTCTATCATCAACAGTTCACCTTCGCCGGCAAAGAATACAACCGCCGCGGGTTCATGACCCGACTCCGCGTCTCGCCGTTTGGCGAAGGGAAGGTCTTCCCGCACGAAGAGACCCACTCGGCTGCCAAGGCGGATCGGCTGATGCTCTTCTCGACCTGCAAGGCAAACCTGAGCCAGATCTTCGGCCTCTATCCCGATCCCGAGTGTGAAGCTCAGAACATTTTGGAAGAGGCGATCCAGGGCGTGACGCCGTTGGAAGCAACCGATCATCTCGGCGTAGTCAGCCGCCTCTGGCCGGTAACCGACCCGGCAGTAATTTCGAAGGTCGCCGAAGTGATGGGCCCGAAGCCGCTGTTCATCGCCGATGGCCACCACCGCTACGAGACGGCCTGCAACTACAAGGAGCAGGTCAAGCAGGCGGGCGACCTGACGCCGGACCATCCGGCCAACTGTGTGTTGGCGATGGTCGTCGCGATGGAAGACCCCGGCCTGGCCGTGATGCCGACCCACCGTCTGTTCAAGGGCCTGCCCGAACTATCGGCCGAAGAGCTGATCGCCAAGCTGGGCGACTGTTTCGACTGCCGTATCGAGAGCGAAGGGGCCGCGACCGCCAAGGCGTTGTGGGAGGAACTCGAGACGGCCGACAACCAGGGCACGATCGCACTCTGCTCGAACAAGGATAAGAAGTGGGTCGTCGCCGAACTGACCGAAGCCGGCAAGGCCAAGATGGCCGAAATCGCCGCGGATCACAACGAAGCATGGCAAAGCCTTGGCGTGAGCATCTTACATCGTCTGATCGTCGAGACCCTGCTCGATGGCAAAGACATCCCGAAACCGACCTACGTCCACTTGGTTGATGAAGTGATCGAAGGACTCGAGTCGGGCGAGTACCCGCTGGCCGCACTGGTCATGCCGGCGACGGTCGATCACATCCGCGAGATCAGCTTGACCGGAGAACGGATGCCTGCGAAGAGCACCTACTTCTATCCGAAGCTTCTCGGTGGTCTGGTGATCAACACGTTGGAGTAAATTCGACGCCGGGCACTGCCCGCCATGTTGAACATACAAACACGCGGGAGCGGTTCCATGTGAAACGCTCCCGCTTTCGTAGAAAAAATGAATTGCGGTGAGTGTTCCTCATGAAACCGTCAGAAAAAATAGTCGAGTCGATCGTCGCGGAGCTGCATCCCGAGGCCAGGATCCTCTTCATCACCGGAGCCGGGCTCTCGGCCGACTCGGGCCTGCCGACCTACCGCGGAATCGGTGGGCTCTATGAACGGGAGGTGACCGAGGAAGGGATCCCGATCGAGGAGGCCATCTCCGGCGCGATGTTCCGCAAGCGGCCGGAGCTCTGTTGGAAATATTTCGTCGAGGTCGGACAAGCGGCCCTCGGATCCAAGCCCAACCGGGGGCACGAGGTCATCGCCGAGATGGAGACCCACTTCGAGACGGTCGTCACCCTGACCCAAAATATCGACGGCTACCACCGCATGGCCGGATCGAAAAACGTGATCGATATCCACGGCGACATGTACCGGCTTGTCTGCCCGTCGTGTGCCTACACCCGCGCGGTCGACAACTTTGAGGAGATGAGGATCCCACCTCGATGCCCACCTTGCGGATCGGTCCTCCGGCCGGACGTGGTCCTCTTTGGCGAGCTGCTCGATACCGAAAAACTGGCCCGACTCAACTCGGAACTCGAGACCGGCTTCGACTTCGTTTTCAGCGTCGGCACCTCGAGCCTCTTCCCCTACATCGCCTTCCCGGTCGTCCAAGCGAGTCAGCTTGGCTGGACCACGGTCGAGATCAATCCGAGCACAACCCAGGTCTCTCACCTGGTTGACTACCGGCTCGAATCGGGTGCTGCCGAGACACTCGACCGGATCTGGGCCATGTACCAGACCCGCTGTTGAGACTGCTTTCTTTCACAGCTACTTTCTCCAATACCCCCCAAGCCGCACCTTTGCGAAGCAGAGGTGCGGATCCAAAATAGGGACTTCGTCCCAATTTCGGCTTGGCTGAAAAACACCTTCCTGGATTCCAAACGACCCGTTTCACGAAAAACGCTCCTTTTCCGGGCGTCAAATTGCCATTCCCCCGCTAGCCCCTTCTTGCTACAATCTGGCCCGATTTTTCTCTCAGACGAATTTATGGAGAAATTCACGTGGGCCACGTGTTTTGTGTTGCCAATCAGAAAGGCGGGGTCGGGAAGACCACCACCGCGATCAATCTTGCGGTCGCGCTGGCGAAGGCAGGGAACCAAACCCTGCTGGTTGATCTCGATCCTCAATGCAACGCCACGAGCGGCCTGGGCATCGACCCGACCGAGAGACACCCTCTGGTCGTCGGCCTGCCGATCCGGCAAGCACTATGTTCAACATACACCCCTCGGCTCGACATCCTGCCGGGCAGCCGGACGTTCCGCGACGTCGAAGCGCTCACCCAAGCGGACGAGGCTCAGGCCGAGCGGCTCAAAGAATACCTGTCCGGCGGGATCGTCGGATATGAATATGTCCTGATCGATTGCCCCCCTTCACTAGGGAGGCTCACACAAACGGCGCTCGCCGCGTCGACCGAGGTGTTGATGCCGATCCAGTGTGAGTACTTCGCGATGGAGGGCCTCGCCCAGATGATCGAATTGATCCGCGAGGTGATGGACAGAAAACCAAACCGGCTCCAGTTCGGCGGCATCGCCCTGACGATGTACGACCACACACTCGAGCTGGCCCGTGAGGTCGACGACGAGGTCCGCGACTTTTTTGGCGACATCGTTTTTGAAGCGGTCGTGCCACGCGACGTGTCCGTGAGCGAAGCATCGAGCCACGGCCAATCGGTAATAGATTACGCACCCCGAGCCCCCGGTGCTCGGGCCTATATAGAACTCTGTATGGAGGTAATGGACAATGGCTAAAGAACGACGACTTGGACGTGGGCTGGAAGCTCTCTTGGGACGAACCGCTCGTGGTGAACATCGGACTCCCGAACCGGAACAACCCCCGGTGACGGCTCCCATCGAAACAATGAAAACAATCGGAACTTCGGACTCCATGGTCGGGCCCGTGATCGAACAAGCGATCGCCATGAACCAACATCGGCCCGAACCGGAACACGAACACCAGCCGGAACCAACACCTCAAGAGCCGACCCCTCCCCGCCTCTACCAGGCACCCGAGGAAACGGTCGAGACCGTCGAAGTGGTCGAGGTTCTTTCGGAAGAAAACATGACCGAATCCGAGCCGAATTCAGAGCTGGATGTGGTCCTGGTCGACGTCCGATTGATCGAGCCCAACCCGTTCCAACCACGACGCGACTTCGGTGAAGAGAGCCTCAACTCCCTCTCCGAAAGCATCGCCGAACATGGCCTGCTCCAGCCACTCGTCGTGCGGCGGGTGGACGAGTCGTACCAGTTGATCGCCGGCGAACGCCGCTTCCGTGCCGCTCAAAAAAGTGGTCTCAACGAAGTGCCGGTTCGCGTGGTCGAGGCGGACGATCGACGGATGACCGAACTGGCGATCGTCGAGAACCTCCAGCGTAAGGATCTCAACGCGTTGGAAAAAGCGGCC
>JASFHG010000500.1:0-3646 GCA_050123355.1 Planctomycetia bacterium | reverse complement strand
GATCTATCATGACGGCGAAGCACTCTTCGAAGGCCTGGAAAATCCCTTCACGGCGACCCGATACCATAGCCTTATCATCCAGCCGGATACCTTGCCCGAAGAGTTTGTCGTCAATGCTTGGTCGGAGATGCCGGACGGCCAGCATGAGATTATGGGCATCCGCCACCGCGACTACCCTCTATTCGGTCTCCAGTTCCATCCCGAAAGTTTCCTCACCGAGCCCGGTATCCAGATGCTTGGACGGTTTTTAAAATGCTAAGAGGGCAGGAGGAGCTTTTTGAGTAACCATTTTACCGTGGTGCAGTAGCACCTCTGTCATCTGTCCTCTGTTTTCTGTCCTCTATTAAACAATGACTTGGATTACGTTACTTGGCATTTCGATCGGGTTGGCGATGGATGCGTTTGCCGTGTCGATCGCGATCGGGATTAGTCTGGAACGAGTGACACCGCGTCATGTCTTTCGAGTAGCGTTTCATTTTGGGTTGTTTCAGGCGTTGATGCCGCTTCTCGGTTGGTTTGCAGGCCGGGCCCTTGCTGAAGTGATCAGGAATGTGGACCATTGGGTCGCGTTTGCATTGTTGGTCGTGCTTGGTGCTCGGATGCTTTGGGAAGCGAGAAAAGAGCCGGAAGAACAGATCGGCGTTGATCCTACTCGAGGCTGGATGCTCATCATGCTTTCAGTGGCGACCAGTATTGACGCCTTGGCTGTCGGGCTGTCGATGGCGTTGCTGGGGGTGAACATTTGGGTGCCTGCGATCGTGATCGGACTGGTTGCGGCCGCGTTCAGTTTTCTCGGGATCAAGTTCGGTGCCCGCCTGGGCAATCGCTGGGGATGTTACGCAGGCATTGTTGGCGGAATCGTATTAATATTCATTGGTATTGAGATCTTGGTCAAAGATCTTTGGGACATCTAAAGTGTTGTCGGAAAACGACTTCAAACTTCTCGCCCGCCCCCTTCCCTGCCCCCCGATTTGAGCTAGAATAATGATATGAGTGAGGATTATTACAAGACGCTTGGTATTTCCCGCAACGCTTCGCAGGACGAGATCCAGAAGGCTTATCGTTCGATGGCCCGGAAGTATCACCCGGATCTCCACCCGGACGACGAGGAAGCCAAAAAGCGGTTCCAAGAAGTGCAGCATGCGTACGACGTGCTTAGCGACCAGAAGAAACGCGAAATGTACGATCGGTATGGCTCGTCGTTCGAGTCGATGGGTGCCGGTGGTGGACCGCAAAGTGGACCGTTCCAGTGGGGTGCCGGTGGTCCGCAGGGCGAAACGGTCGATTTCTCGCAGTTCTTCGGCGATCGTTTCGGTGCCGATCCGAGTATGGGTGGCGGTGGGTTCGCCGATTTTTTCAGCCAGTTTACCGGCGGCGGTCGTGCGAAGACGGCCGGTGGTCGCCGTGCGTCGCGACGTGCTCGTAAGGGAGCCGACATCAAGCACGAGATCCAAGTCCCTTTCAATTCGGTCGTGGTTGGTGGCAAGGCACAAGTGACCGTCCGTCGCAGTTCCGGGAAGAACGAGACGATCGAGATCAACATCCCCCCAGGCATCGAAAGTGGGAAGAAAATCCGGCTCCGTGGACAGGGAGAAGAGGGTTTGCATGGTGGCAAGTCGGGCGACATTCTCTTGACGGTCCACGTGAGCGATCACCCCTATTTTCAGCGTCAGGGTGCCAAGAACCTGCTGCTTCGTCTGCCGATCACGTTGGAAGAGGCAATTCTTGGTGCCAAGATCGATGTACCGACCCCGAAAGGGACCGTTTCGCTTCAAATCCCGAAAGGGACATCCGGCGGTCAGAAACTGCGTGTCAAAGGGCATGGCGTCCAAGCCAAGGACAGTCCGGGCGATCTTTTGGTCGAGACCCGGATCGTGTTGTCGAAAGAGATTGATCCGTCGGTGACCGCCGCGATGGAAGTTGTTGCGAAAAAATTTCCCACTCCCAACCCTCGCACCGATATCCGCTGGTAAGATTTTCCGGTTACACTAACTTTTTCTCATATGTGCCGGTTGTGTCAAAGCACGAATCATTATGCAAGATCAACGATACCGACCAGAATATCACGTTCGTCGTGGTGCCGATTTTCAACGGGCCTATTCGGCTCGGTGCTCGGTATCGGACCAGCTTCTGGTCGTGATCGCCTATCCCAACGGACTGCCCCATCCGCGACTGGGGCTCTCGGTTTCGCGAAAGGTGGGCAGTGCTCCGGTGCGTAACCGCTGGAAGCGACTGATTCGAGAGGCATTTCGTCTGGTTCGTCCGGAGTTGCCGGCCGGTTTGGATTTGATCGTCATCCCTCGCTTCGGCGCGGAGCCCGATCTGCGTAACCTGATGCAATCGCTCAAAAAACTTGCCCAGCGGGCCGAGAAACGTGTTTCTCAACGGTTATCAAAGCCGAAGTAGAAGCGGTATCTATTACTTTTTTGTACAGCAGCTGCCCCCTTTTGAGGGCCTTTTATTGTGCCGAAAAGGTTGGCTTTTATTGTATAACCACCAGATGGGTCATCCAGGCGTCTCCCAATAGGGGTGTTCGGTTACTTGTGTTCACATATATTACACGGGATTTACACAACCGTTACATAGAAGACGTATTACGGAAGTCGATATCACGTATAATTTTAAGGTCAACGGAAAAGGATGGAAGTAGGAGATGGTTTCTACTTCGGAACATTAGAAGAGAGAAGCTTACGACAATGATCCAACGAAACAAAAATTTGCCGATTTTCGAGAATGGATGTGGCGACACGCCTCGGCACCCTAAAGGCGGCGATACGCGTATACTTTTGACGAGTGTCTTCGGACCTTATGCCCAGGACGATGAGTATGGTTCCCGGAAGATGAACCCGATGGAGCTTTATCACAACCAGGTAACGCGGACCCAGGGGCCCTTCTCGCTCCGGATGTTTCACCGGAGTTGGGGACTCATGCTCATTCAAGCGAACATCAACGCTCCGTGCGTGGTGCTCGACTTTCCCGAACTCGACCGATTCATCGACGAGTTGAAAAACGAGACCTACGACGTGATCGGCATCACGAGTATTATTCCGAACATCTTGAAGGTCAAAAAAATGTGCGAGCTGATCCGCGAATATCAGCCGCATGCAAAGATCGTCATCGGTGGGCATATCGCGAACATGCCGGACCTCGACGAACGGATCGATGCCGATCATATCGTTCGTGGCGAGGGAGTCCGTTGGTTCCGCGAGTATTTAGGTGAAGATACGGATCGCCCCTATCGTCATCCGATGATCAAGTCGGGCTTCGGCACGCGAAATGTGGGAATCAAGCTCGGCGAAGGCCCGCAGGACGTCGCGGCGACCGTCATCCCGTCGGTCGGCTGCCCCTTAGGCTGCAATTTCTGCTCCACCTCGGCCATGTTTGGCGGAAAGGGCAACTTCATCAATTTCTACGATACGGGCGACGAGCTGTTCCATATCATGAACGAGATGGAAGAGAAGATGGGCGTCTGCTCCTTCTTCATGATGGACGAAAATTTCCTTTTCCACAAAAAGCGAGCTCTGCGGCTGCTCGAATTGATGAAAGAACACGACAAGGCGTGGGCACTGTATGTCTTCAGCTCGGCCAACGTTTTGAAGACCTATACGACCGAACAGTTGCTCGGCCTGGGGATCTCCTGGGTGTG
>JASFHG010000499.1:0-3647 GCA_050123355.1 Planctomycetia bacterium | reverse complement strand
CAAACTATACATGGGGCTCAACGCTCATCCTCGTGCGTGGATGATCATCGACCAATATCCGGACCAATTCGAAGACCCGGCCAAGCTTCGCAAAGAGGTCCAAAAGGATTGGCTCGACCTGCTCCAAGTTTATCAATACCCCGATTTTGCCTATGCAAAGGTTTATGGTTACCAAATATACCCACTGGGAGATCCACTTGCCGTTTCCATCCCGTGGCCATTTTCAAAAAATACCCGTGAGTGCGTCAGTCTCCGATGTTGGTGCTTGCCAGGGAGCCTTATACGATCGGAAAAACAAGAAAAACCGCAAAACAAATAATCGCGAACACGTAAACGTTAGCGGCAGCAAATTTACTCGCCGCTTGCCCCCACGCTTTTAGCCGACGGGCCTGCCCGTCGCTTTAGCCGCCGAACTTGTTCGACGCTTTTCGTGAATTCGTTTAAACGACGGGCAGGCCCGTCGGCTAAAAATTTTTGACATCACTAACCTAAAACCTCACCCGAGAAACCACCATGCCGAAGATTCAAAAACTATCGCAGAGTCTGATTAATAAAATTGCGGCGGGGGAGGTGATCGAGCGGCCGGCGAGTGTCGTCAAGGAGCTGATGGAGAACGCGATCGATGCCGGGTCGACGCGGGTGAACGTCTCGATCACGAACGGCGGGGCGGATATGATCCGCGTGGTCGACAACGGGACAGGCATCGAACCGGACGATATCCCGCTGGCGCTGACGGCCCATGCGACGAGCAAGATTATCGAGGTGGACGATCTATTCAAGATCGGCACGCTCGGGTTCCGCGGCGAGGCGATGGCGTCGATCGCCGAGATCAGCCGGATGGTGCTCCGCAGCCGGACACCGCAAAGCGAAAGCGCGCACGAAATCGAGGTGGTCGGCGGGAAGTTTTCGGAGCTCACGCCGTGCGGCGCGCCGGTCGGGACGACCATCGAGGTGAGCAACCTGTTCTACAATACGCCGGTCCGACGCAAGACGCTCCGTAAGACCCAGACCGAGTTCAGCCACATCAAAGAGGCGTTCACGCGGATCGCCATGGCGCTGCCGCAGGTCGACTTCACACTCTCGCACAACGATCGGATGGTACTCGACCTGTCCGGCTCGCAGTCGTGGCTCGAACGGATCGCGATGTTCTTCGGCCGCGAGCTGGCCGAGAACATGATCTGGGTCGAGAGCGATCGGGAGGACGTCCACATCTCGGGCTACGTCGGCCATCCGAGTCAGTCGCGATCGAACAACAATATGCAGTACCTCTTCCTCAACGGTCGTCACATCCGCGACCGCTCGCTGCAACACGCGCTGCGCGAGGCCTACCGCGGCCTGCTGCTGACCGGCCGGTACCCGATCGGGTTCCTCAACATCACGATGCCGCCGGAAAAGGTCGACGTGAATGTCCACCCGACGAAGATCGAGGTCCGGTTCCACAGCGACAACCAACTCTACAGCCAACTGCTCTCGATGCTCCGCACGTCGTTCCTCTCGACCGACCTCCACTCGCGAGTCCGGACCGAAGACGCGGACGAGATGACCGACCCGAGCGGGGCGATGGACGACGGCCAGGCCAACAAGCTGCGGCAGGAGCTGGTCGACTGGGCGAAAGGGGAGGTCGACGCTTGGCCCCAACGGCCCGGGGAAGAGGATGCGCCGCTGGAACAGACCGAGTTCGGACTCGACCCGGACCACGACGCGTTCGACTCGAGCGACTACCAAGACACCGCGACGCCGCTGGAGCTGGTCAAGCTGGGCCGCCGCTGGGACCCGCCCGCCATGGCGGAAGGGGAGGGGAGTGGCTCCGAAACCTCACCGGCCGAGGGTCGCTACTCCGAGAAGCCGGATCGCGCCGTCCAGATCCACGACCGCTACATCGTCACCGAAAGCGACGAGGGGCTCATGATCGTCGACCAGCACGCCCTGCACGAGCGAATTTTATACGAGCATCTCAAGGACCGGATCCTCTCCGGCCAGGTCGAGGTCCAAAACCTGCTGGTCCCCGAGCCGGTCGACCTCGCCCCGAGCGAAGCGGCCGCCGTCATGGAACACAAGGACCTGCTGGCCAAGCTGGGCCTGATCGTCGAACCGTTCGGCGGCGACACGATCCTGGTCGCCGGCTACCCGGCCATGCTGGCCAACATCGCGCCGAGCGAAGTGCTCCGCTCGATCCTCGACCGGCTGCTGGACGAGAACCAGGACCGAAAGCTCGACCCGACCAACCTGCTCGACGAACTGCTCCACACGATCGCCTGCAAAGCGGCCATCAAGGCAGGCGAGCGCCTCGCCCCGTCCGAGATCACGTCATTACTCCAACAACGCCACCTCATCCAAGACGCCCACCACTGCCCCCACGGCCGCCCCACCGCGCTCGTCTTCACCCAAAAAGAACTCGACAAACAGTTCAAACGGATTTAGAGCCTATCGTCATGCCCGATCGCGATCCGGCCTGCAGGCTTTAACCTGCCTCAGGCAGATCGATATCCCACTCGGGCAAAAGCTTGCCGACCAGGGAGGCCTTCATATCGGAAAACAGCATGTCGATCGCCTCGGAGGCCGAATTTCGGTCCAGACGGTCACTGCTGATCGCCCAAGTTTCCTCGAAATGATCCAAAGATTCCTCGACAGCCCGTCCCGACAGATCGGCAGCCAAAGCCGCGTCGATTCGATCGTATTGGAAAGTGTCCAAGTCGGACGAACTGCTTTCGGTCGCTTTCAGCGAGAGTCCATCGTGACCCGATCTACCGGCAGTTTGAGATGCCGACAAAGCCGCAAATACCGCAGTCGCACTACCTGCCGGGACAAACCCCGAAAGCACTTTAGCGTCAAAAAGTGGCGTATTCAATGAGATTATGTCCGATGAAGTGACATGTGTGTAGTAATCGCCATCATTTACTAAAACGCCCCACGTCGCATAAATAGGACTTGAGCCATCATGGGGATTGTAAAGAGTGTAAGAACCAGTGCTACTGTCGTCATCGGTTATTACATAGGCATGGAGTGGCACCAAATAGTCAGCGTACTGATGTGTGCCAAAGGTTACTGGATCGTTTTTCGCAATAGCACCGTCTAAGGCAAGTTTCGTAACGTCTTTAGATACACCTATTCCCAATATTTGCTCGCTCGCTACTGCTGTGTCACCACCCTCAATAGCTGCATAGGTATTGGCCCGTGGCTGGCCTGAGAAGCCTAGTTCATTCCATTGAGCATAGGCCTTCTCAAGTAACGGCATCCACAATTCACTGTCATCGGCACCATCAGGATCATCTCCTTGACCAGCGTAGACTAGCAAGCCACCGTCGACAGGCAACTGATTGTCAACAGTGACATAGCTCGCCGTGAATTTGCCATCCTCTTTTTTATAAAACCGGACTGTCCATGTATTGTCGCCATTTATGGTAATCATACTTGTTATATCACTTGCGTTAGCATCCGCAATGCTGCCTAATGCAGCAATAAAGTAACAGTCGCCAAGGGCTCCTTGATTCATGTCTTCGACGGATGGTCCATTGTCATACAACGAATCTGTGGCTGGTGCATAACCAAAGGCAGCGGTGGGACGAACCGTTCCCCTGAACCACCTATCGACGAGTGTTGTCAGATCCGTCCCTGAATCGCCTGCCTCAATACCTTCAATTACTGTT
>JASFHG010000498.1:0-3675 GCA_050123355.1 Planctomycetia bacterium | reverse complement strand
CTTCGCAAAGAACCGGCTTGAGGGGTAGAAATAAGCATACGTGCATTTTTGTTTTCATTTGATATAATGGGTTCTGTGGGGGTATAATGTAGTAATGCCCCTTCGTGTTTAGATGACACCAATAGATTCCATTTTTACCATAGCAAGTTGGATAGAACATGACGATCCTCTTTACTTTCCTGACCGCTTTGGCACTGCAGGCACCGCAAGTGAACATCGAAACCCTCGACGGGACCAAACACACCGGCGAGTTGCAAGCGATGTCGGTCCAAAACGTGCAGGTCAAGACTCCGCAGGGGACCGAAACCGTGCCGACCGAACGGCTCATGAAAGTCGATTTCGATCGTGAGAAGCAAAAAATCTCGATGGCCGGTAAGGTTTTGGTTACACTGGTCGACGGTTCGCACATGTTGACGCAAGGGTTCCAGGTGAACAAAGAAAGTGCGACGTTGGTTAGCACCATTGGCCCGGGAGGGGTCAAAGTCCCGATCAGTGATATCTACTCGGTCCGCTTTATCAATCGAACCGGCACTTTGGATGATCAGTGGGAGCGGATTTGCGAGGCACCCACCGACAGCGATCGTCTGATCGTTGCCAAAGAAGACGCACTCGACTATCTCGTCGGTTCGCTGGGCGAGATCACCAACGTCCGCGTTGTTTTCACGCTCGATGGCGAGCCGTTAAAAGTAAAACGCGAAAAAGTTTTCGGAATCACCTATTACCATCCTACCGGCCGCACGATCCCCAAATCACTGGGACGGTTGATCACCACCGACGGCTCGTCCTGGGCGTTTACCGAAATCGTGATGGATGCGGGCAACTTCAACCTGGTAACCACGCTCGGTTTGGAAGTTTCCTTTCCGGTAGACACGGTTGCCGCTTTCGATTTTGCCGAGGGGAAGGTTGCTTACCTCAGCGACATGAAGCCGAGTTCCGTTACCTGGACGCCGTATCTGTCCTTGATGGGGACGACCGGTGGCAATGACAACCACGGTCGCGCCACGTTCTTCGGACCGAAATTCGACCGATCGTTCCAGGCCGGGCCGCTGACACTTGACGGAAAGACCTATGACAAAGGCTTGGCCCTCCACAGCCGAAGCGTGATCGTTTATCGTCTCGGGAAGAAGTATGGCCGTCTGACGGCCACTGCGGGCATCGCCGATCGTGTTCGGCCGCAAGGTCACGTCCAACTGAAGATCGAAGCGGATGGAAAGGTTCTGCTCGACACTGAAATTTCCGGCAAGCAGATGGCCATCCCGATCGACCTCGATCTGGCTCAGGCCGAGAAATTGACCATTACGGTGGACTACGGACAGAAGACCGATATCGCCGATCGCCTTATTTTGGGCGACGCTAAAGTGATGGAATAGAAAAAGTTTGAAGTTAGAAGTGTGAAGTTTGAAAGTCCGAAATCTCGTTCCTTCAAGCTTCACACTTCTAACTTTAAACTTCTGTTTATTTAGGCAAACCATCTTCAATAATGATACATATAGGTACACCATGAGACGGACTATTTTCTTAGCCCTTATTTTTTCGATAGGCATATTTTCGACCGGCCTGCTTTCGACGACCGTTTTTGCCGCGAAGGTTGATCCGGAAGTCCTCAAGGCCGAAGCGGATCGAGTTGCCCTGATCAAGAAGGTACGTCCTGCGGTCCTGGCCGTTTTCAGTGGCATGCCCGGCAAATCGGGTGGCGGCTCGGGAGTGGTCATCACGCCTGACGGCTATGCACTGACCAACTTCCACGTCGTCAAGCCGTGTGGCGTTTATATGAAATGCGGGATGGATGATGGCAAGCTCTACGACGCGGTCCTTGTCGGTCTCGATCCGACGGGCGACATCGCCCTGATCAAGCTGTTGGGCCGTGACGATTTCCCCGTTGCGAAGCTTGGCGATAGCGATAAGCTGCGTGTTGGCGATGCGACCTTCGCGATGGGCAACCCGTTTCTCTTGGCCTCCAACCTGGAACCGACCATTACGCACGGCATCGTTTCGGGCGTGCGACGCTATCAATACCCCAGCAAAACGATCCTCGAATATGCCGACTGTATCCAGACCGATGCGGCTGTCAATCCGGGCAACTCCGGCGGGCCGCTGTTCAATGCAAAGGGAGAGCTGATCGGGATCAACGGGCGATGCTCGTTCGAGAAGCGTGGTCGTGTCAGTGTTGGGGTCGGCTATGCGGTCTCGATCAATCAGATCAAGAAGTTCCTCGGCCCCTTGCGATCCGGCCGAATCGTGGACCATGCCCGCCTCGGCGGCGTGGTTGCGTTTGACGAGGGTGGACGAGTTGTGGTCGATCGTATGGAGCTCGATTCCGACGCCTATCGCCGTGGTCTTTACTCCGGCGACGAAGTAGTCCGCGTAGGCAACCGGATTATCGACAGCCCGAACGCGTTCATGAACATTATGGGTATTTTCCCGAACGAGTGGCGAGTTCCGATTTCGTTCCTTCGCGAAGGTCAGGAGTTTACGGTCTACGTACGACTGACCAGTTTGCACCAGGAATTGGAGTTGCTCGAAGCGGTTCAGGGGAAACCGAAGCCCAAGCCGATCGAACTGCCACCCAATCCGCTCAAAGATCCGAAGAAGCCGCCGGCCGATCCGAAAAAACAGCCGAAAGATCCCAAAAAACAACCGGCCGATCCCAAAAAACAGCCGAAACCGCCCAAGAAAAAGACCCCTCCGAAGCCGAAGAAGGTTCCCATGACCCCGCCTGGCCATCCCGACATGAAGAAGCTGCCCCCGAAGGTGCAGAAGATGTTGGCCGATGCCAAAGCCGGAAAGTTGCCCGAGAAGATCAAGAAAGTCTTTGAAAAGAAGGAAGGGTTTGCCAACTACCATTTCAATAAAGTCGAACGGAAACGCACTTACGATGCCTGGTCGAAGGCCACCGGTCGCGAGAAATTGGTCGGTGATTGGACCCTCGACGGCCTGACCGAGGCCAAGCTGAAACGAAAGTTCACCCTGAATCGCGATGGTATCACGATCGATTTTGATGGCGGTTCCGAGCATTGGGGCAGCAAGGAAAAGTGGGGCGAAAAGCTTTCCAGAGACCTCACGGGTGGTTTCTCCCTGGTGATGCATTTCTGGCACCGACTGACAACCATCGGCGAGAAGGGATTCGATCTGCTCGAATATCAAGGCACCTATCCCACGCCGCGACTTCAGAAGGACGGCACGATCCTTCGTGACGTGCTTGTCGGACGCATTGGCGGGTTGGCCTGTTGGTTCTACTTCGATCAAGAGACCGGCCATCTGACCGAGATCGAATTGTACAGCTTCTACGACGAAGATCCATGCCTGGTCGAATTGCACGATTACAAAACGGTCGACGGCAAGACCACACCCACTCGCTTGGACATCTATCGCGGCGACCAACAGTTCAGCCCGATCCATATCAACGAGTTCAAAGTTGGTAAGTAATAAATAAAAAACGTTAAAAGTTTGAAGCGTGAAAGGACCGGATCGGTTTTTCACGCTTCTTGACTTTATACTTTATTGACAAAGCCGAAGGGATTCGATATTTCGTGACTTCTTCTCCACGGATCCAAGAATGGTTTGATTTTGCACGGTCGCGAACCGATCGCTGGTTCGAGGATCAGGCCGATTTTACTCTTACGCGACTCGGCATCATCGGGGCCGGTGTGATGGGGACCGCGATCGCGGCCCAAG
>JASFHG010000497.1:0-3684 GCA_050123355.1 Planctomycetia bacterium | reverse complement strand
ACCATCTTTTCGTCCTTGGCGTAAACGGCCAACTGATATTGCGACAAGAGGTTCAGGGCCTCGTGGTCCTTGTTGGTCTTGGCGACTTCGATATCGGGGAGAAACTCGGCGAGGTGGATGGCGTTGTCCGACTTGCATAGCAGCTTGGCCGCCTGGCGTCGGGTGAAGATCGAGTCCTTGGGCTTTTCGACGTCCAGCTTGAGCCGGTGGATCAGCTCCTCGATCACATGCCCTTGCCCGATCGCCAGGTGCACGAGGTTTGCCAGCGAGTCGAGCGTTTCTTCTTCCCGCTCCTCGTCTTCACCGAGGTCGAACGGAACGGCGTCGGCCAGCGCGAAAAGGTCGTCGAACGTGATGACCGGTTCCTCGCCCTGCCCTTGAGCCATGGCGGAAAGATAGGCCGAGTTGCCGGACCCTTGCAGGCAGGACAGGAGTTTTTTGTACAGTGCCTCCCCTTCTTCCTTGTCGATCCTCGCGAGATATTTTTTGACCTCGTCCCACTTACCCAGCGTGACGTTCCGCGAGAAGACCTTGATCTCTTCGTCAAAGGGATCTTTTTCTTCCTCTTCCTCTTTTTTCTCTTCTTCCCCTTCCTTTTTTTCTTCTCCCTCTTTTACTTTTTTGTCGGACTTGTCGGCGGCCGGATCTTTTGCGTCGGGGTCTTTTTTATCGGGGTCTTTGGCGTCGGGATCCTTTTTGTCAGGATCTTTTTTGTCCTTGGCGGCTTCTTTCTCTTTCGCTTCTTTTTCCTTCGCCGTCTTTTCTTGTGCCGCTTTTTCTTTCGCTTCTTTTTCGGCTTGCTCTTTCTTGGCCTTTTCTTCTGCTTCCTTCTCTTTTTGGGCTTTTACCGCTTCTTCTTCGGCAGCCAGCCCGCACCAGGCCTTCAGGATGGCGGACGGGCGTCGATCGAACGTCAACTGCTCGATCTTCTCCAGGTGCTCCGCTTTTCGCTGGGCCTTTTTGTCTTCCTCGGACCCTTCCTCGCCCTCTTCTTCCGACGTCGATGTTTTCCCGCCCTTTTGCGCCGCGGTCGCCGCTTTCATGTATTGAGTCATGTTCCTCGGCGGTTGTGGCCCTGCCCCGGGACTAAGCGGCATCGGTGCTACCATGATGTGGCCCGTTGTCTGGGCCACGGCCGAGTTGACGCAAAGCATCGCAAGGACCAGCCCGGCGATCAGCACGAAGGAGAGGCGTTTCATATTCACTTCGAAATGGGAGTTTTGATGGTTTCTCATCGTTTTCACGTTTGGGGTATGAGGTGGTTTGTTGAGTTTTGTGTTAAATGTTTAGCGGTCGAATGGAATTCGACGTTTTGCAAAGTTTTTCATCATCGCAAAAATTTCCTGGTGCGGAAGCACCGTCCAAAAAATGTTTAGCGGTCGAATGGAATTCGACGTTTTGCAAAGTTTTTCATCATCGCAAAAATTTCCTGGTGCGGAAGCACCGTCCAAAAAATTACGATCCCGAGCCGTCCGGCGGGGGGCCGGAGCTGGCACCGCGGGCGTCTTTCTTCTTTTTTTTACCTTTGCCTTTGCCCTTCTTTTTGCATTTACATTTACCCTTGCCTTTACAGTTGCCCGTACAACAGCCGCGGCATTGGCACGGTAAGGGAAGGCCTTGCAGCTCGTCGAGGTTCATCCGTGCCAGGCGGATGGTCGCTTCGAGGTCTTCGCGATATTTTTTGGCCTTGGTCTCGTTCTGTTCTTGCTCGTCGGCGGTGACGGCGGTCGCTTCGGCGGTCGTTTCGGCCAGTTCGCGGAACGTTTGGCGGGCCGCTTCGATTTCCGGCTCCCAGACCTCCCTCGGAGCGCCTTCCAGCCGCAGCAGCCAGGTCAGGTAGTACTGGGCATTGGCGTAGGCCGCCTCGGCTTCACTGGTCAGTTTCGGATCGGCGTTCGGATCGGCACGCATTTCCTCGACCAGCGCCATCAGGCCCATATAGGCGTCTGGCAGTCCTTGCGAAATCATCTGCAGCTTGGCGATCTCCAGCCGCACTTGCCGCTGTTGATGAATTTTTTCCTCGGGGATCAGGGGCAGCGCCTGTTCATAAGCCTCGATGGCCTCCGCCGGTCGCCCGGCCGCGACGAGCGCCTCGCCCAGTTTCAGCAGCCGCCCGGCATCGTCGACGATCAGGTCTTTCTGGCCCGGGCCATAGTGATAGGCGGCGACCCCCAGCGGGATCAGGAGCCAGACGGTGATGAGGATCGGCAGCGCGGCGGCCAGCGGTCCTCGCGCCGGCTTCGCGTCGACAGTTCCGTCCAAGTTGGTCCTTCTCGAAACCACGGAAAAAGAGGTCACCGACCATATCGGGGTCATGAGGGTTCGCATACGATTTCTCCTGAGTGATTTCGTGTTTTCCGTCGGACGCCCGGTCGCCACGTCGTACCGACCCAGTGCAGCAGCAGCGGCAGGAAGGCGTAGGTAAAACCGCCCAGCACGGCGGCCAGGATCGCGTACTCGCGCCGCGTCAGCTTCTCGATATCGCTTTGCCCTTGCCCGCCTCCGATCTGTTGGACCAGGGAGGTGGGGATATGTTTCTTGTTGCCGTCGTGATAGTCCCCGTTCAGGCGGACGGCCAACTGACGCAGCGTGGAGGCGTCCTGCCGCGACTGGTGGCCATCGATGAACGTGCCGCTTTTCGTGTCGCCGACACCGATCACGAACACGTTCTGGACCGAGGCCGGCATCGTGGGCATCCCGGTCGCGGGGATCGTGTCGCCGTCGGTGAAGATCAGGACCGTCGTGCTTCGCGGGTTCCAAGGCCTGGCGATTTTGACGATCTCCTCCAGCCCGGAGAACAGGTCGGTCTGGCCGGACTTGAACGCGAAGTGCATCGGCAGGTCTTCCATGATGTTGCGGATCACGCCCATGTCGCGAGTGTCGACGACCACCGGCTTGGCCCCGTTGTAGACGGCGAGGACGCTGGTGCGATAGTTGCGGACCGAGACACGCGAGAACAGCGACATGGTCAGGTCCGACACGCGTGACATGCGGCTCTGCTTGTGCGTCGGCCCGGCGTCTTGCAGTCGCATGCTGGGCGAGACGTCCAACGCGATCAAAAGATGCTGGATCGGTTCGTCCGATTCTTGTGGCATTTCGGTATTGTTCGAATGATGGACTCGCGGCTGGATCAAAAGCAGCGTGCATAGGCCCCAACACAGAGCCGTCAAGGCGACGATCCGCAGCAGCGGTGCGAGTCTGGCCCAGGTTGCCGGGCGTGACGACGGTCCGAACGCCAAACAGGCAACCCGGCGGCACCGTCGCGCATGCGCAAGCTCCGCGCTGCAAGCGAGAATGAATACGCCAAGTGCCGCCAGTTCTGGAATCATCGTTTCAATTCAATCTTTTATAGTGACGGAAGTTTTGCAAAGTTAAGATGAAAAATTTTAACCCAAGCCGGAAATGAGGCGACAGCCTCTTTTCCGGCTTGTAGTTTTAATAATAAAATCCAGTTTTCAAAAATCGTCCTACCAAGGTGTATATCGCAGTCCGAAGAGGCTCAATACACTGATGCCCAGGAGCGAAAGCCCGGCCAGGCAACTCGGTTGGAAATGGTCGAAGGTCTCGGGGATGGTCTTTTCCATTCGGGTTTGCTGCATCTGGTCGATCCGCGCGAAGACCGCCTTCATGCCGTCGGGATCGCCCGGGCTGAAGACGTCGCCGCCGGTGATGCTTGCGATTTCG
>JASFHG010000496.1:0-3688 GCA_050123355.1 Planctomycetia bacterium | reverse complement strand
TGTTGATGATCTTCACGATCCTGCGAAATCTCCCATACTATCCGTTTACGATTTTGGCACCGTAAGGGAAGTTTGATTTCTTTTATAGAGTCTCAGGTTGATAAAGTTACCGGTTTTTCTATCCCAAGCCGAAATTGGGCCGCGAAGCATGCCCTATTTCGGATCCGGAATAGGGACTGATGTCCCAATTCCGGCTTGCAGGAATGTGCTAGCCCACATCTCCCAGGTCCAGAACCTTGCCATAACGGGTGATGACCATGCGACGCAGTCGGGCGTGTGCTTCGGCGGCCATGCCGGGGTCGGTGTCGATCAGTCGGGCCGCGTCTGCCCGGGCCTCTTCCAGAAGCTCCCTATCCCGCGAGAGATCGGCGATCCGAAACGGGGGCAGGCCGTGTTGCGAGGTGCCGAAAAGCTCGCCCGGGCCTCGGAGTTTGAAGTCGATTTCGGCCAGTTCGAAGCCGTCGGTCGATTGGGTGAATGCCTTGAGCCGCTCGATCGATTCGTCGGTCTTTGCGTCGGCGAAGATTGTACAAAAACCGGGGTGCGTTCCCCGCGAGATCCGGCCGCGGAGTTGATGGAGCTGGGCCAGCCCGAACCGCTGGGCACTTTCGATCGTCATGAGCGTCGCGTTGGACACGTCGATCCCGACCTCGACGACCGACGTGCAGACGAGCACTTGGATCTCGCCCGAGGTGAAGTCGAGCATGATGGCGTCCTTTTCCTGGTTCGACATCCGGCCGTGGATCAGGCCGACGCGATAATCGGCCAGTGGCCCGTTGACCAACTCTTCGTACGCTTCCTGGAGGCTGGTCACGTCGAGGGTCTCCGATTCTTCGACCAGTGGCGTGACGACGTAGCCTTGCCGTCCCTCGTCGAGTTTACGGCGGAGGAAGTCCCACCATTTCTCGCGCTGGTCTTCCTCGGCCAGGTAGGTGTGGACCTGCTTCCGGCCGGGTGGCATGTCGCGGATGATCGAGAGGTCGAGGTCGCCGAAGAGCGTGATCGTTACGGTTCGCGGGATCGGCGTGGCGGTCATGACCAGGTAGTGAGGATGGGTGCCTGCCGCACGGAGCGCGGCACGTTGCTCGACGCCGAACTTGTGCTGCTCGTCGATCACGACTAGCCCCAGTCGGGCGAATTTCACGTCGTTTTGGAGCAGTGCCTGAGTGCCGATCAGGATGTCGATCTCTCCGGCGGCCAGTTTTTCCAGCAGCTCGCGACGTTCGACCGTACTCATCCCACCGGTCAGCCGTGCGATCCGGACGTGGCTATGGCTGAGGGTTCGCCGGAGGGTCGAGACGTGTTGACGGGCAAGGACTTCGGTCGGTGCCATCAGGACCGCTTGGGCACCGTGGGCGACCGCCGTGAGCATCGCGTAGACCGCCACGATCGTCTTCCCGCTCCCGACGTCCCCTTGCAGGAGCCGATTCATCGGGACGCTTTGGCCCATGTCGCGGGCGATTTGGTCGATCGCCTCGCGTTGGCCATCGGTCAGCTCGAAGGGGAAGAGGCGTCGAATTCGTGCGTCGATTTTCGCGGAGCCCGGCAGCGGAATCGCTTGCGAGTCCGCTCGGATCTGGGCCCGGCGCAACGTGACGGCCAGTTGTAGGATAAAAAGCTCTTGATAAATAAATCGTCGACGGGCATGTGCGAGGCTTTCCATGTTATCGGGGAAGTGAACTTGCGACAGTGCCTTGTGGATCGGCCAAAGGTCGTGCGCTTCGAGGTACTCTTGCGGAAAAACCTCGTCGAGTAGCTCGACGTGCGTTTCGAGGATCGGCTTTATAATGCGACGGACCTGGTACTGCTTGAGCCCTTCGGTCAGCGGGTAGATCGGCATGACCTCGCCTGGCGGCTTGGACTCGTCTTCGCCGAGTGGCGTGATCCGCGGATGGGCCATCTGCCATACGAGCCCTTGTTGCTTCGGCTTGCCCGAGACGACCACGCGATCGCCACGTCGGAATCGGTCGCGGACGAACGGCTGATTGAAGAAGACGGCTCGAAGATGACCGCCGCAGTCTCCTTGGATGAGGATCCCGACGACCGACCGGCCGGGCCGCCCGCTCCGGATTTCGCTTTCTTGCACGGTCCCGATGACGCTTTGGAGCAGGTCGGGCTCGAGCGCGTCGATCGCGCGGACGTCGGACATGTCGTCATAGTCACGCGGGAAGAAGAAGAGCAGGTCGGCCGCCGTGTACAGCCCGAGCCGGTTGAGCATCGTTGCCCGCGAGGGGCCCACGCCGGGCAGGAACTGGACAGGCGTGTCGAGTCGAATTTCTTGCGAGGGCTCGGTCATGGGGAAAACTTTGGTTCTTGTTTCGGATCCAAAATAGGACACGTTTCGCGGCCCAATTTCGGCTTGGTACGAAAAAACGTTATGGTGTGATCTTACGCTTCCATTATAGCAATTGGCGTCCAAAGTACCACCGTCTGAAAATCGACGAAAAAGGGGCCAAGAAAAGGAAAACCGGAGGTGTCTTGTGCATCTTGCAGCGGCACCTCCGGTAGACCCGGATGCAAAAACGGAAATCACGGAGTTTTAAAAAGATGACCTGAGCAGGGCCTGAAAAAAACTCGCGATCTTGCTTACGACCCGCGACCGGAAAGTCACGGATCGGTGACAAACTTCATAAATGGTGCCGCGACGCATGGAAACTCTTGCAAACCCGGGCCCGAGAGAGAGGGCCAAAATAAAGCAAGTGAGTATCGTGACGCGCAGCAATGAAAAACTATCTCCTACTTTTCTGTAAGGAGCAGCTTTCTACTTCGGTAACCCGGCTAACTTGACCTTAAGATCAAGTCCCGTGGCTTTGCGTCCCGACCTCACGACCGGTTTGCCATTATCGGTGAAACTGTCCGATGGATAAATTGTTTGGGTCGTCAAAATGACGCCCTGATTTTATATAGGTTTTCTGTGGGCAATGTCAAAAAAAATCTTTTGAAAGTATGATCGCAAATGCATAAGTTGTTTGATGGAAATAGTTTGTGGGAATGACTATTTGTTCAGAAAAACCCGAACCGGACCAAGACGATCTTGTCGGAGCGTTAATAAGGCCCCCAATTTGCCTTGGGGGGTGATGGCTGCGTACTGCTCGGCTTCGGGCAGGTCCAGCGGGGGGAGGATCGAGCGGCCGTGTGAGATTTCGACCACATCCGCCTCACTCAGCGGTATCTGGGGCAGGTTGTCGACCGCCATCAACGCCGGTAAGAGCCGATCGTCGAGGGTCGCGCGGTCCAGATCGTCCGCCGAGATCGCCTCTTCGAGCCGAAAAGGGCCGATCGCGGTCCGGACGAGCCCCGACATAACCGCGCCGGTATTGAGTGACTCGGCCAAATCGCGACCGAGCGACCGGATGTACGTTCCGCTGCCGCAAGTGACATCGAGCGTCAAGCGAGGGTAGTCGTACTCGACGATCGACAGTTGATAGATGTCGATCTCGCGCGGTGCCAGCTCGACCGCTTCGCCCGCTCGGGCCAGGTCATACGCGCGACGACCGTCGACCTTCAAGGCCGAGTAGGCCGGAGGTCGTTGCTTAATCCGGCCGACGAATTGGTGGGCCGCTTGTTCGATTTCCTCACGCGTCGGGACCGGCGGGGCATCGAGTTCCGTGATCCGACCGTCGGTGTCTTCCGTCGGACTGGTCCGGCCGAGCAGAAATTCACCCCGGTAGCTTTTGGGCCGGCGTTG
>JASFHG010000495.1:0-3712 GCA_050123355.1 Planctomycetia bacterium | reverse complement strand
ATCGAGACACTACATCCGAAATAGTCTCCCGTCGCACTATCGTCTGCCGTGAGCTTGGCAACCTGGGTCCAGGTGGTATCGGTTTGCTCAAAGACATACACCGATCCGGAAGAAGAACCGGCGTCATCATCGTAAATTGCCCCCACCATGGCTAGGGTGCCGCTGATCGAGACACTATATCCGAAATCGTCTCCCGCTGCGGCATCGTTTGCAGCGAGCTTGGCCATTTGTACCCAACCCGTTTCGGTTTTCTCGAATACATAAGCGGAACCGTTATCTGAATATCCGTTATCATCTCGATACGCTCCCACGATAGCTGTGGTGCCACTGATCGAGACACTATATCCGAAATAGTCTCCCGCTGCGGCATCGTTTGCCGTGAGCTTGGCCATTTGCACCCAGCCCGTTTCGGTTTTCTCGAATACATAAGCGGAACCGTTATCTGAATATCCGTTATCGTCTTGGCATGCCCCCACGATGGCTGTGGTACCGCTGATCGAAACACTACCCCCAAAAATATCACTCGCTGCAAAATCATCGGCAGTGAGCTTGGCCATTTGTACCCAACCTGTTTCGGTTTTTTCAAAAATATAAGCGGAGCCGGTATCCGAATATCCATTATCGTCTTGGCACGCCCCGACAATAGCCATATTGCCATCGATCGCAACACTGCAACCAAATATATCGCCCGCCTCGCCGTCATCGGCAAGCAATTTTGCAACAAGATAATCGGACGGTCCCGGCGAGACTGTGTCGATCGTCACACTGATCGCGGGCCCCAGGGCCGATTCATTTCCGGCAGCATCGACCGCAGTGATCGCGTATCCGTAAGTGCCGTCGGATTGAGACATTGTGGTGTAGCTGCCTGCCGTTTCGTAATCGCCACTGATCTGTGTCGTGTTTCGGTAAAATCGGTAATAATAGGCAACGCCGATATCAAAAGTGGGAGTTGAGTCGTTGGTACAATTGTCGGCATCGTCGATACCCGAGTCGCTGGCGGCTTGGAGATCGGGAATAGCGACGGGCGTTTCGGGTGCTACGGTATCGATGGTCACGTCAAGCGGATTTCCTATGACCGATTCATTGCCGGCCAGATCGACAGCAATGATCGTAAAATGATACGTTCCGTCAGGCAACGCCGAGGTGGTAAAACTACCGCTTTCATAGCCGCCGATCTCATTCCCATCGAGGAAGATACGGAAATAAGGCACCCCGCTCACCTCGAAGGTCGGCGTGGTGTCACTGGTGATGTTATCCGTGTCGCTGATGCCCGTATCGCTGGAAGCCTGGAGGCCAAATGTGGCATCGGTAATATCAAGAGGCGTGGTATCTATAGTGACGTTCAACGTGAAACTTGGAAGCGTTTCGTTTCCTGCTTCGTCCACGGCAATAACCGTGTACTGATAGGTTCCGTCGGGAAGGGGTTCAGAAGTGTAACTTGCCGCGGTTTGATAATCGCCGCCGATTTGTATCCCATCACGATAGAGGCAATAGTAGGCTGAACTCGTAACATCAAGCGTAGGCGTATTGTCGCTGGTAATATTGTCCACATTACTCAATCCCCGATCACTGGATGCTTGAAGGTCAATGGCGGGTACGTTTGTAAACATATAGGCCGAAGTCGTGGTGTTGCCGAGGTCGTCTTTGAAACTCGTACCCGCGATTACCGTAGTGCCACTTATTGCAACGCAACGTCCAAACAAATACCAATCGTTTTCCCCGGTTTCGTCCGCAAATTTTTTGACTTGCACCCAAGCATCGTCAACTTTTCTGAAGAGATAAGCGGAACCGGAATCATTGACATTGCCATCATCTCTGTGTGATCCCGCAACGATCATGTCATCGCTAACCGAGACACTGTGGCCAAAGTCATCCCCTGTCTCTCCATCATCGGCGGTAAGCTTGTCAATTTGTTGCCAGGTAGTGCCGACTTTTTCAAAAACATAAGCGGCCCCCGCCGACACGCTTTCATCACCATTGGCTCCCAATGCTCCGACAACGCTTACAGAACCACTTATCGAGACACTATAGCCAAAGAAAGAGAGGTCTGCGGTCTCTGCGTCGTCGGCAATGAGTGTGGCCGTTTGTTCCCAAGTAGTGTCAGTCCGTTCATAGACGTATGCCACACCATCCATGTGGTTGGCATTCCCGCCATATGATCCGACAAGGGCAGTTGTACCGCTAATCGAGACATCATAGCCAAAGTAGTTATACGCTTCAACGTCATCGGGGATAAGCATTGCTACTTGTGACCAACCGCTATCGGTTTGCTCAAAAACATAAGCGGAGCCGGCATGAGGGCCGTTGTCGTCGTTGAGATAGGCTCCGACAATGGCAATGCCGTTATCAATGGCAACGCTGCCGCCGAAATTTTCCCCTCCCTCTCCATCATCGGCGGTAAGCTTGGCGATTTGAGTCCAGCCAGCAACGGTTTGCTCGAAGATATAGGCCGCGCCGGAAACGGTGGCATTACCGTCACCTGACCTTGCGCCTACAATGGCCATGGTACCGCAAATCGAAACACTGTAGCCAAAGCCGTCACCCGACTTGGCATCATCAGCAGTAAGCTTGGCGGCTTGAACCCAACCCGTATCGGTTTGTTCAAAAATGTAAGCGGAACCGGAATTAGTGCCGTTGTCGTCGTCCCGACTGGCTCCCACTATTGCTACCGTGCCGCTAATAGAAACATCACTGTATCCGAAACGGTCGCTTGCGAAACGATCGTCAACAAGCAATTCACCGGCAAAATAATCCCACGGCGTTTGTGTGTCGATAGTCACCTCCAAAACGGGACTCGGCAGCGATTCATTTCCGGCCTCGTCGACGGCGACAATCGTGTACTCGAAGGTCCCGTCGGGTTGTTCCTGTGTCGTAAAACTACCGGACGTCAAATAATTGCCGACACAAACATCGTCTCGATAAAGCCGGAAATAAGCGGGCGCACCAAGATCAAAAGTAGGGGTCGCGTCGTTCGTGACATTGTCGGTATCATCGATGCCGGAGTCACTACCGGCCTGAAGGTCGGGGGCAAGAGTCGGGGCCGCCGGAGCGACCGTTTCGATGGTCACTGCCAACGAATCGCTCATTGCCGATTCGTTGCCCGCCTCGTCAACGGCGATGAACGCAAAGAAATGGGTTCCATCTGCCAGGACGGGCGTGGTAAAACTCCCTGTTTCATATCCACCGATTTCGATACCGTCGCAGAAAATACGGAAGTGGGGTGATCCGAACACTTCCAGAGTAGGCGTATTGTCACAGGTTAGGTGGTCGGTGTCGCTGATCCCCAAATCGCTGGCCGCCTGGAGGTCGAGCGTGGCATCGGCGACATCCATGGCAACCGTGTCGATCGTCACGCTCAGCATGGGACTGACAATCGTCTCATTTCCCGCTTCGTCGACGGCGACAACCGTATATTCATAAGTGCCGTCTGAAAGAGGAGGTGACGTATAAATCGATGCGGTCTCGTAGTCACTGCTGATTTGTACGCCATCACGATAAATACAATAGTAGGGCGTCGCCGTGATATCGAACGTGGGCGTGTTTTCGTTGGTGACGTTGTCCGAATCGCTGATGCCCGTGTCACTGGTCGCTTGAAGATCGATGGTTGGTGTTGCTATATAAATATAAGCCGCATCGGAAAAATTATTGTCATATTCATAAGACCATCCCACAGCCGTCGTAATGCCATCAGTGGAAACAGACCCTCCAAAAT
>JASFHG010000494.1:0-3722 GCA_050123355.1 Planctomycetia bacterium | reverse complement strand
CAGATATACCTGCTCGCGGGCTTGGGCTTCTCGTTCCGCCTCACCACCACGAACGCTCGCCATAGCTTTGGCGTAGGTCTGCTTCCAGGTCTCCAACGCGCTGTGATAACCGGCCGCGACCGAGTCGAGCTCACGATAAGCCAGGTACAGTTCCCAGTAGGCCGTTTCGAGGTCCGCGACGAACTGTTTGACCGAGGCTTCAAAGTCGGCCAGCGAGATATCCTCGCGAATTCGGGCGATAATCGGGCCATTGTAAAAACCGGGGATCGCGCCGATACCGGCGATTTGGTTGAATTGGACGCCGTTGCCCTGGAAGAGCGGCTGCCGGAATTCGGCCGTTACGTCGACGTTCCAGTCGGTTGCCCATTGGCGTGTCCGGCTGTATTTCGTGTAGTTATAGCCGGCGTTCGTGCCGATCGACGACCAACCACCGGTCGCGTTGTATTTCGAGATGGCAGCCGAGAAGGAGCCCAAGTCTTGATTGTTCTCTTTAACGAAGAAGTTATTTCCGATGATTCCGCCGACGTTGGAGGGTCGATCCACTTTTTCCCAGCCGACGTTCGACTGGAACATCGCGTCAAAGGCCGAAAGGGCCGCCTCGACACCATAGCGAGGATCGGTCTCGGTGAGTGCCGGGTCGTACATCGTCCGTACGATGTCGGGCGACGAGGTCAACGCCTCGGGCGAGGCAAGCGTCGCACCAAGTTGTTTCATCACTCGGCTATTTTGCAGGCCGATTTGCATCGCTTCTTCCAAGGACAGGTTCCAGATCTCGACATTATCCGCGTTGGAAAGCGAGAGCGGAGCGGAAGCGTGCTCAACGTCAGCCAAAGGCGGAACATCCACGTCCGGAACGTCGATGGCCGTTGCCTTGTCTAGGTAGTGAGAAAGGTCACCGTCTTCAAAGAAATAAAACGGTTGCTGCGAGGTCACTTGATTGCAGCCGACCATCACGGCCAAGCACAATAGCGAAACACTTAGGAGAGCGGAGGGGCGAATCATCGGACTTGATTCCTGATTTGTACAATTGCCGTCCCAGGCAAACCACCCGTTTGTGGTAGTCCAGGCCCAATTTTGGCAATTTGGATCGTTTGATCCCCCCCGGCTGAGATCCTGCCAACGCGCAAATAGGGCACGCCTGCGGCAGGATAGTCAGCAGAACTGTTATCGTCGGTGTAATCGTTAAACATTAACAGAATCGGTGGAAAATTTTTGAAGACCCCTCTGGTGGGCTATTTCATCGCGTTATGCCATATTACTATCTCTAAATTCCCGTACCCAATTTCCAAGCCGACTCTCTGCACCGCAGAGAGTCGGATCCCACACTCTGTTTACCTCCGCCTGGACCATCTTCGCCCCTCTTTCTATTAAACAATTCTTATTGTCTTATTGGATTCTTTGTGGTGATTACCGAAAGCGCGACACCCTCGATCCCTTGCTTGCGTGACAGTCGCTTTCAAGAAACCGACCGATCATTTCTCCTCGTTGCGATGCGTTGAATTTTTTCTTTTCTGCTTTCACCGCGAACCTTTTTTTGAGTTTTTTGTCCTTGTTTCAGCGCGGTTTTTTTATTTCGATTTCCTTTTCTCTTTCGGCCGAAAAATCGATTGACGCTTCCCTACACGTCTGTTATTCTGGCCCTTTGTCGAGGAGTTGGTGACGTTTTCAATAACCCTTCCATCACACATCGAATTCCACTCGAATGAGTTCGATATCTCATTGATAGAAATCCAAAACGTTATTCCTCATTCCCTGTCACGTTGACACCCGTTTCACAGTTGAGACAAACCGATGGCTCACGAAGTAACCCTGATCACAGGCGATGGAGTTGGACCAGAATTGGCGGATGCCGCGCGACGGTGCGTGGACGCCACTGGTGTGGAGATTAATTGGGACATCCAAGAGGCCGGCGTGGATGTCATGGAAAAGACCGGGACCCCCCTGCCCGATGCGGTCATGGAGAGTATCCGGCGAACCCGCTGTGCCCTGAAGGCGCCGATCACGACCCCGGTCGGGACCGGTTTCCGGAGCATTAACGTCCATCTCCGCCAGGAGTTGGGTCTGTTTGCCTGCATCCGACCGTGTAAATACTACCCGGGCGTACGCAGCTTCTTCAGCGAGGTTCCGGTCGATTTGGTCATTGTTCGAGAGAATACCGAAGACCTTTACGCCGGCATCGAGTTCGAGATGGGCCAGGAAACAACCGGCGAGCTGTACGACTATATCAACAAGATCTCGACCGACAGAAAGATCAAGTCGGGCCGCGACGAAACCGGCATCTCGATCAAGCCGATCAGCGTCTCCGGAAGTGAACGGATTGTTCGCTGTGCGTTTGAATACGCCCGCGAGAACGGTCGCAAGAAAGTCTCCGCCGTCCACAAGGCAAACATCATGAAGTACTCCGACGGGCTGTATCTCCATACGGCCCAGAAAGTCGCCGCCGACTATCCGGAGATCGAGTTCGAAGATCGGATCGTTGACAACATGTGTATGCAACTGGCCCAAAAGCCGGAGCTGTACGACGTGATTGTCCTGCCAAACCTCTACGGCGACATCGTCAGCGACCTGGCGGCCGGTATTGTCGGCGGGCTTGGCATGGCTCCCGGCTATAATGCCGGACCGGATGGGGCCGTCTTCGAGGCGACCCACGGCAGTGCCCCGAAATATAAGGGCCTCAACAAGGTGAACCCGACCGCCCTGATCCTTTCCGGTATGCTGATGCTTCGCTACCTGAAAGAGATGGACGCCGCCGACCGTCTCGAAAAAGCGGTCGCCGCCGTGATCGCCGAAGGGAAGGATGTCACCTACGACATGAAGCCCCACCGCGACGACCCGACCGCCGTCGGCACCCGCGAAATGGCCGACGCCATCATCGCCAAACTGGGCTAAAAACGCGAAAATTCCCGAGAGCCACAGGTATCTTTATGCGTGTGGCTCTCTTTTTGCGCCGAGTAGCTTTTCGTCCCGAAAAACATTATAATCAAACTCTGTTTCGCCCAAGCCGGTTCTCTGCTTTAGCAGAGGGCCGGATCCTGAATCACCAGGTTCTGACCATTACCAAACCCATGTCCTATCGCTCCCTCCAAGAGACCGTTGCCGACCTCGAGTCGATCGGCCAGCTCGTCCGGATCCAAGAACCGGTCGATCCGCACCTTGAGATTGCCGAGATCCAGCGACGGCTTTACAAGAAGGGCGGACCGGCTGTGCTCTTCGAGCAGGTCAACGGGACCGACTTCCCGATGCTGGCCAATCTGTACGGCACGATGGATCGCGTGCGACATCTCTTCCGCGATACGATCGAGTCGATCCAGCGGCTCGCGCGGTTACAGGTCGACCCGGCCGATCTGATGCGTCGGCCACGGCTGTATCTCGACGCGCCGCTGCACGGCTGGCGGAGTCGGCCCAAGCGGGTGCGGACCGGGCCGGTGATGGAGTGCGAAACGACGATCGACCGTCTCCCCCAGCTCGTTTCATGGCCGGACGACGGCGGGGCGTACATCACACTCCCCCAGGTTTATACCGAGGATCCCGACCAGCCCGGCTTCGCCCGATCGAATTTGGGTATGTATCGAGTCCAGCTCTCCGGCGGCGAGTATGAAACGAACCACGAAGTTGGGCTCCACTACCAGATCCACCGTGGCATAGCGATCCATCACGCGGCCGCGATCCGGCGTGGCGAGCGGCTGCCGGTCAATATATTTATCGGCGGTCCCCCGGCGATG
>JASFHG010000493.1:0-3723 GCA_050123355.1 Planctomycetia bacterium | reverse complement strand
TGGGTGCTCGAATCGAATTCACTTTCGCGAGGCAGCCTCACCAAAGGGGGCGCGATCGTCGACAAAATGTATCGGATTTATGATAAGTGAGAGGACAGATGATAGAGGACAAAGGACAGAAGGAGCTGCCGCTCCGTGAAGGATGTTATCCCGGTACGGAAGTATCTTCTGTCCTCTGTCCTCTGTTCTCTGTCATCTATTAAAACCCAGTCGGAGGAAACGGCTTTGATCAATCAGGATGAGACGACTCACGATTCGTCGCTTGAGACCGGAGTCGATGTTGGCCAATGTTCGATGAACGGAGCGCTCGCGGTGCGCCAAGTCACTTCGGGGCGTGATCGGAATTGTTTCGCGCAGATGCCGATACCGATCTATGAGGAGGATCCGAATTGGGTAGCGCCGCTTTTCACGGAAGTCAAGGCGTTTTTGGATCCTCGTAAACATCCGTTCTATCAGCATGGAAAAGGGGCCGCGTTTATCGCCTATCGTGGGAAAACGCCCGTCGGTCGGATTCTCGTCGGCGATGATCCGATCTATAACGAGTTGCACGGTACGAATGTCGGAACGTTCGGGATGTTCGAGTCGATTCAAGACGAGGCGGTTACCAAGATGCTCCTCGATACGGCGGCCGATTGGGTCAAGGCACAGGGGCGGACCTCGATCATGGGCCCGATCGATTTTTCGACCAACTATCCGGTAGGGCTTTTGGTTGACGGTTTCAATACGCCGCCACGAGTGATGATGAACCACCATCGTCCTTACTATGCCGATCTGCTCGAAGCGTGGGGGCTTCGCAAGGCCAAGGACCTGTACTGCTGGTGGTTTACCGATCCGAAGGATATGGTGAATCGCTGGGCGAAACGGGCCGAGCGGATCGCTCAGCGGATTGGGGTGGTGGTAAGGCCGTTCAATCGGGACGACTTTAAGAACGAAGTCGAGCGGTGTCGCGCGGTCTACAATACGGCGAGGACGGCCAACTGGGGTTTTTCGCAGTTGACGGAAGCCGAGTTTGACCACATGGCCAAGCAACTGGCTCGACTCGCGGTCCCGGAACTGACGCTCTTGGCCGAGATCGACGACAAACCGGTCGGATTTTCGATCACGATCCCCGACGTGAACGAAGCGATCAAGCCGCTGCATGGACGTTTGACCACGCTTGGATTGCCGATCGGGCTGTTCCGATTTCTTTATCGGTTGCCGCGAGCAAAGACCGCTCGCATGATGGTTCTCGATCTCTTGGAAGAGTATCGCCGCCGGGGGATCAGCGAGCTGTTGATCCTCAAGACGCTCGATTATGGGAAAAACGTGATCGGTTTCACCGGCGCCGAGCTTGGCTGGACGCTCGAAGACAACGATTCCGTCAACCGGATCATCGAGCGTGTCGGTGCCGAGCGTTACAAGACGTATCGGATTTACGAAAAGAGCCTGTAGTCGGTACTGTCCACCAAAGTCCCCGACCCGGAATAGGGCACGCTTCGCGGCCCAATTCCGGCTTGACGGTGTAATTCTGAATAACCGAGGCTCTAGCGGTATTTTACCGGTTTCAAGGACGGTGAAGGGCCTTGCTTCGGGGCCCGGGACTCGCCGGTGAGATAGTTGTCGATCGTGGCGGTGTTCATGAGCGTTTTGAAGAAATTGCTCATGGCGATTCGTTGCTTCTTTTCGAACAGATCTTCGTAAATGAGCTTCCGTGCTTCTTTGGGATCGACGTTGATCGGCTCGGTTTTTCCCAGGCACAGAAGGATGATGTATTTGTCGCTTCCGTCTTCGTCCTTCACGTTGATGATCGAAGAGAGCTCACCTTCTTTAAGAGCGAAGGCTTCTTTCTCGATCCGTTTGAGGGCCGGATGGCCATTGTGCTTTTTGAGCGGTGGAATCTCTCCTCGCAGTTTTCGGCTCGTCGGGTCGATCGAGTATTGTTCGGCCAGGTCGCCGAAGTTTTTCGGAGTGGGGTCCTTTTGGGCCAGTCCCCAAACGTGGGTGGCGCGACGGTAATTGTCCAGCGCGATCATCATGCATTTTACTCGCGGCCCATAGTTTGCCTCGTACCCCATTTGAATGTCTATCTTGTCGACGTGGACCGACTTGCCGACCAGTTTCTTCAACGCCACGGACGGCCATACGGAGTCGCGGATGTAGACTTCTTTCGAGACCCCTTGTTCTTTGAGGGCCAGTTCCATCCATCTTTCGATATCGGGCGAGCCATCTCGTTTCGGCGGCAGCGATATGCGGGCTGCTCGGGTGATTTCGTCACGAATGTCTTGCTCCGAGATCATAATTTTGGCTTTCTTGCACGCTTGTACGAGCAAACGGCGTGAGATCGTTCCTTCGAGTGCTTCGGGGCCATGTCGCCGGATACACTCTTCCGCCAGGTCGGCGAAGGAGATCTTTTTGCCATTGAGAACGGCGGCCGTTTGGGGATCTTGCGTGGAAGGTTTATTGAAATAGTTGGTGACCTTCGCTTCGTTTTGCAGTTTTTTCGCGATTTGATGTCCCACCTTGCCGAGTTTTTTCTTCTCGAGAAATTCTTGCAGTTTCGGTGCGGCTTGTTCGAACGAAATCCTTGGTGCGGGGATCAAGCCTTCTCGTTTGAGGATGATATACTGCTTGATCTCCGGAAAGGCAATGACCTGGGAAATCTGGCCGTCCTTGAGAGAAAACGCGGCGCTTTCGATCTTCTCGTCCGTGCTGTGATGGCGGATCGGAGGGATCCAACCTTTCGAGCTGGCGCTGACCGTATCGATCGAGTATTGCTTGGCCAATTTGGCAAACGAGCCGGGGTTGGCGACCGCCTTGGCACGAATTTGTTGGGCCAGATCGGGTTTTTCCACGGCGATCAGACGGGCTTTGACCGACGGGCCGTATTGGGTTTCGTATTCTTTTCGGAGTTCTTCCTGGGTTATCGTCATCTGGCTGCCCGCCAGCTTCTTTTGGGCGAGGATCATCCAGATCATGTCCCGGTACTGCTCGGGGCTGATCCCTCGTTCAGTGAGGATCATTTTGTACCATTGGTCGACCGGGATCTCGAACCGTTTTGCCATTCGCGCGACTTCCGCATCGATTTCCTTCTCTGAAATCGTGATCTTGTATTTGTCACACGCTTGCTCCAGAAGGCGTTTGTTGATCAGACTTTCCAGAACGTCTTCTCCATAGTGACGCAAACACTCTTGGGCCAGCTCTTGGCGAGTGATCGGTTCGCCATTGACCATCGCCATGACTTTGCTTTGGGGAGCCTTGTTGTGCGAGGTCGTCTTTTGTCGAAGGACATTGTTGGATCTATCAGCCAGGGCAGGGGCCAAAATGAGGCCGGCCAGTAGGATGGATAGGGCGGGCAGGGTGTATGAACGTTTGATAGTGGTCATGGTAGGTTCCTCCGTAAACCGAAGCGCGATCGTCGTCGGACATGGATACGGGTTCTGTCCGAAATGACGCGCCCTTTTTGAGAAATGGCGAAAAACCATTCTTTTTGGTGCTAGTGTCCTGATTGGTAAATTCATTGCATAACCGCTAAACGTCAGGATTTTGTAAACGAATTTATCAATCAGGACACTAGGTTATTGCTGTTAGCTTTGGCAGTATAGGGGATTTTTAGCGAGAGGGTCAACCCGAATTTGCCCGGCGAAACCTGCCCCCTCATTGGGTTGGTTTTGCGGAGGAAAGGCCATTATTCCCGCCGGAATCCTTGCCAACGCTGTAGGTCGGGATTTATCTTGATGTTAAGAG
>JASFHG010000492.1:0-3729 GCA_050123355.1 Planctomycetia bacterium | reverse complement strand
CAATATTGCTGTTTACTGGACGACAAGATGAGATGTTTGCATGCAGAGGGCGCCGAATGCATGGGCCCGGACGACACCGAAGAACTCCGGCGATGTATCTATGAACTGCAGGGCACTGCCGGCAGGGGGTGCAGAAGAGACGCGGAAGTCTGCTGTATCACTGAGGAACCGCGCGATGATTCGTAGGAAAAACTTACAATATCGCATTTGGCTGCCGCCGGGCAGAGGTCCTGGGCTCTTCCAGGTAAATGGGCCTTCCGTAATGTGTTCGGTCATGATGGTCATTGGCATGATTTTTTCTGGGGCATGTGGTGAAGGGACCTTGTTTCCGGTTGTCAATCCTGCGGCAAGAGATTCCGAAACCGGTCCACGCGCAGAGGACACCGGCACCGGCTCGGGGAACGAACCCCGTGCCACGGAGCCTTTATCGACAGAAGAAACGGATGTGGACACAATTGAGACGGATTCAATCGAGACGGATACCGGAGATACCCAAGTGGCGGGTACGGATACCACAGGCGCCATCGAGACGGATGGTACGGATCCCGTTTCAACGGATGGTACGGATTCTGTTTCAACGGATGGCACGGATTCTGTTTCAACGGATGGCACGGATTCTGTTTCAACGGATGGCACGGATTCTGTTTCAACGGATGGTACGGATTCTGTTTCAACGGATGGTACGGATTCTGTTTCAACGGATGGTACGGATCCTGTTTCAACGGATGGTACGGATCCTGTTTCAACAGACAGTACAGATCCCGTTTCAACGGACGGCACGGATCTCCCTACAACAGATGGAACGGATACTGCCGAACCCGACGGAACCGAAACAGTGGATTCAGAGGTGGAGGTCCCTGTATGCGATTGTGTTCCGAGGGAAGAGTGCGAGAGATTGGCGTTCAACATCAGGGAGGACGAAACCTGTGGCGATCCCGGCTACGTCTGTTGTTACGGTGATTGCGAAAGTGTGAACGATGCCACTTGCGTGGAGGTGGGATCTGCGGACTGTTACGAGATGTCGTGGGCATTGCATTCCATCAAAGTTGCCCATTGTGATTCTCCAAATAAGATCTGCTGTGAGAGATTCGGACCGCAATGCCGGTGGGTGGGAGAATGCAGGAACGATGAACCCGATGGGATAGAGCGCTGTATCAGTGAAGGCGGTACCGTGGGAGGGGGATGTCCGGACCGCGATATCTGCTGTGTCGATGTAGACGATTTTTGGCGATTTCGTCGGACGAAGGGTTGATCCCGATTGCATTTCCCGCATAAACCTATCGGGGGATGCCGGATTTTCCAACACTGCCCGTAGATGCGATTCGACACCGGTTCTTGGCGGCGTTCGACACCGGTCCGGTCGTGGTGACCGCCCCGACCGGATCCGGAAAATCGACCGCCGTACCCCGCTGGTGTACCCGTGCGGGGCGTGTGTTGGTCGTCGAACCGAGACGGGTTGCGTGTCGGGGGCTCGCGGCATGGGTCTCGAAACTGGAGGAGACCGCGCTTGGGCAAGGGGTCGGATACGCGGTCCGGGATGAACGGCGATACCGGGATGACTCCCGGGTTGTGTTCGCCACCCCGGGAGTGGTGATTCGGTGGCTCACACGCGGGGCGCCGCTGCCGTTTGACGCAGCGATCATCGATGAATTTCACGAACGGAGTCTCGAGGTCGACCTTCTCTTTGCACTGCTCAAACGGCGATTTCAGGGAAAGCTGGTGGTGATGTCGGCCACCATAGCGGCCGAGCGTGTGGCCGCCCATCTGAACGCGGCCCTGGTAGAAGGACAGGGGCGACTTTTCGATGTGACGGTTCATCACCTCAAAGGGGATGCACTGCTGCCGACGGTGAAGGGGCTTGAGTCCCGGGTCGTAGCGGCGCTCTATCACCTCGAGGAACGCGGCAGCGAGGGGGACGTCCTGGTTTTTCTTCCGGGAAAGGCGGAGATCGCAAAGCTCCAAGAGACGCTGAAAACAAAAACCCGGCGGGAAGTGCTCACTGTCCATGGGGGACTTCGGCTCAATGAGCAGAACAGGGTTTTCGAAGGGGGCAGGTGCAAACGGGTGATTCTGAGCACCAACGTTGCCGAAACCTCTATCACGATTCCCAATATCGATGCGGTGATCGACACCGGGCTGGTACGCCGAACCCGGTACGCCAACGGCCGGGGATTCTTGACGCTCGGCCCAATCGCCGTCGACAGCGCCGATCAGCGCGCCGGGCGGGCCGGACGGGTGAAGTCCGGTATCTGTTATCGACTCTGGAGCGCAGAGGCGGTGCTCCAACCGGTGACGCCGCCCGAGATCTACAGATCGTCTCTCACGCCGCTGTTGCTCGCGGCCGCGGCGTGCGGCACCACCGTGGATGAATTGCCGTTTCTGGATCCGCCGAAACCCTATGCGGTGACAGCGGCTCTCGACGAACTCTCTAACTTGCGTGCGCTCGACGATGACGGAAAGATAACCCAAAGAGGTCGTGCGCTCTTCGGGTATCCGCTGGATCCGCCCCTCGCGAGTCTGTTGGTGGAGGCCGAGAAAGAAGGATGTCTGCGCGACGCGATAGACCTCGTTTCGGCCCTGTCAGTCGGACGACCGATATTTCATCCGAACCGTCCGGAAGATCCGGAGGACGATCTCCGCTATGGTGGGTGTGACGCCCTGGCGCTCATCAAAGCGATGCGTGTAGGTGAGGCCGGGAAACACCATTTGATCGCCCATGTGTTGGGTGAGGCCAAGTCGACGAGGCGCCGTCTTTTCGAGGGTTGGGGATTGACCGGGACCGTCGAACGGGATATCGCCGTTGATCGAGGCGCGTTGGTCCGCGCCGCGCTTTCGTCCGACCCCAAAGCCGCCTTTGTCGCGAGACGCCGCAAAGGGCGAACCTATTGGGCAGGGGGCGGCACCGAGGTCCTTCTCTCAAAAGAGAGCGCTGTGGACGCGGAGAAACACGATGCCATCGCCATGCTGGCCAGCATGGCCCTCGGGGAAGGCCACCGAAAGGACACCGTGATCGTTACCGCGGCAATGCCGGTGAGGCTCGCGGATCTTGCTGAGACGGGGCTCGGAGAAGATCAGATTGCCCATGCCGCCAAAGCGGGTGGTGTGATCAAGGCGGAGATTCGGCGGGTGTTCGCTGGGAAGGTAATCGCGGTCCGAGAGGAGATACCCGAAGGAGAGATGGCGCGCGCGGCCCTCGAGAAACTGCTCCTTGGCGGAGGGCTCTTCAAAGACGCGATAGCGGCGGTCAAAGAAACTCTCGACAATGTAGTGCTCGCCAAGACTCTCAACCGGCGTCTCGGTCCTTTCGAACAGTTGGAACTCGGGGAGTGGGCGGCCCGGGAAGCTGCTCTGAATCTCGATGCATGGGTACGCAAGCGAACAGCGGCGCTCGGGTTTGAGTCCGGCGAAGACCTCGCGCTTCTCAGAGAAGATGATTTCGGCGTGCCGGCCCTTCCGGAAGAGACCGCGGAACGCCTTCTGCTCCAGTATCCCCGAATACTCCCGGTCGGGAACGCGACATATGCTGTGGCATACGATGTCGCCAAGCGCGAGGTGACCCTCGATCGCATCATCGGCAACAACAAGCAACCGCCAAGCCTGGCAACCCTTCCGGCGTTTCGCGGTTTCAAGATCAAAGTGAAGCATCATTCAAAGGTGTGGGTGCTCAGGGAGCGGTAGTTCTTGCGCGATGGACGGCCTCTTCAGAGAACCGATGCCGACTGAGGGGAA
>JASFHG010000491.1:0-3729 GCA_050123355.1 Planctomycetia bacterium | reverse complement strand
CGGAACCGGACCGGGTGTTTTATTACGGAGCTTTGACAGAACTTACAAGTCCACGGGCAACCTCGCATCAGCTCGATCGTGATCCGCTCTTGCACGCACTCGACCATCGGCAAGATCGGACGCGTGACGATCGGAATGTCTTCGAGTCGCACCACCGCCGGGTGGATCTCGGTCGGCACATCGTCGCGGGTCGGGACCAACGGGCCGAGCGGGCCGCCACGCGACTCATCAACCCGATAGAATCGCGGGACATAGACGTGCGGTAGCGTGGTCGCGAGCTTCAAAAGCGCCTCCTCGCGATCGGTCGAGGTGCTCTTTGCTTCGAGCCACGCGTCGCATACCCGGCCGAGCATCTCTTCGCCGTCGCCGATCACGAACAAGTCGATAAATGGTGCCATCGGTTCGGGGACAAACGCCTGCGGGCCACCGGCGGTGACCAACGGATCGTTGAGCGAGCGATCCTCGGCATGGATCGGGATCCGGCCCAAATCGAGCATCGTCAGCAGGTTGGTCGCGCACAGCTCATATTGCATCGTGAACCCGACGACGTCGAACTCCAAAAGCGGCGTACCGGTCTCGAGTCCGTACAGCGGAAGCTCCTCGCGGCGGAGCAGCTCCTCCATGTCGGGCCACGGGGCGAACGCCCGCTCGCAGACCCAATCGTCACGCTGGTTCATCAGGTGGTAAAGAACCTGGAACCCGTGATGGCTCATCCCGATCGAATAGGCGTCGGGGAACGCAAGGCAAAGTTTCCCGCGAACCGCCGCGTGATCCTTGACAACGGCCCCCAACTCACCCCCAATATACTGCCCCGGGGTCTGGATACCGGTCACGAGCAGCGACCGGAGGCGGTCTTTTATATTCTGCGACATACGTTTTTGCACTTTTTGAGAGGTTGGGGTGGTATGGGCTATAGCGGTCCGAAGGGGAAATCGTATAAAATATAGTGATAAACCTTGTCGAACTCCGTGAAGCGATTCAGCGTAAATGTTACTATTGTAGTACGTTAGCCCATTTATACCTTGAACAAAACAGCCATTCTAGCACGAGTTATCGTATCATGAAACGAGCCATCTTACTTTATCTGACGAAATTTGCCGCATTGGCGGCCGTTGTTACCCTCTTTTTGCTCGGTCAAGCGGCCCGGGCGGACACCAAGGCGTTCGAGGAGGCCCGAAACCGGATGGTCGACGAGGAGATCGTTTCGGCCGGGATCAAGAACACGCGGGTGATCCGGTCGATGCGTACGACACCGCGGCACGAATTCGTCCCAATGAACCAGCGGCGGTACGCCTATTTAGACATGGCACTGCCGATCGGCGATTCACAAACGATCTCGCCGCCGTTCATCGTCGCGTACATGACCGAGGCACTCGACCCGCAACCGACCGACAAGGTGCTCGAGATCGGTACCGGCAGCGGCTATCAGGCGGCCGTGCTCAGCCCGTTGGTGCAGAGCGTTTACTCGATCGAGATCGTCGAGCCGCTGGCGAAGAAAGCGGCCGCGACACTGAAGAAGCTGAAGTATAACAACGTGCACACCAAGCATGGCGACGGTTTCCTCGGCTGGAAGGAGCACGCTCCGTTCGACAAGATCATCGTCACCTGCTCGCCCGAGCGCGTGCCAAAAAACCTTTTCGAACAACTCAAAGAGGGTGGCCGGATCGTAGTCCCGGTCGGCGAGCGCTATCAACAGATCCTCTACCTGCTGAAAAAAGAGAAGGGGAAACTGGTCTCCGAAAAGCTGGCTCCAACGCTGTTCGTCCCGATGACCGGTCTGGCCGAAGAACGTCGCAAGGTGCAGCCCGACCCGACGAACCCGTCGATCGTCAACGGCGATTTCGAAGAGTCGCTCGGCGAAGGGGACAAGAAGAAGCCGGCCGGCTGGCACTATCAGCGGCAGTTGGTCTATAACAACGACAAGAAATCCCCCTCCGGCTTCTGGCACGTCACGTTCAAGAACAGCGAGATGGGCCGCGGCTCGCAAGCGTTGCAAGGTTTCGCGGTCGACGGGCGGAAGGTGAAGCGACTGCAGGTCTCGATCAGCATCTCGGGCAAGGAGCTGCGCCACGGCCGGCCCGGCCAGACGCCGAAAATGGCGATTATGTTCTACGACGAAAAACGTAACCCGCTCGGCACGCAGACCATCGGCCCCTGGCGAGGCTCGTTCGGCTGGATGCACATCACGCAACTGGTCCCGGTCCCCGTCCGTGCCCGCGAGGCGATCCTGGTCATCGGCCTTTTTGGCGCTACCGGCGAACTCAACGTCGACAACATCGAACTCGGCCCGGCGACGTAAGAAAAAAAGGGAGAAATAACTGCCCCCTTTATTTTCTTCAATTCCTCTTATTTTACCAATAATGTACCGGACACCTTCCAGCTCCGAAAGAACCTTTCGTTAGCCAAGACAAGACAATCCCCGCGAAACGATTTACTAGAAGCTATCCCAAAACCTCTTTTGGTGGATGTTAGCCCGGCCGCCTGCGGCCGGAAACGCTTGAAATCCCGTCGCAGGCGACGGGGCTAACAAACTGTATAACTCACTAGTTAGGGTTTTGGGATGGCTTCTAGAAAACAACAATGGGTGCAAGGTGCGGGTAGATACCAATCCTTAGAAAAACAGATTTAGACGGTGGCACTGCCGGTTCTCGATGAAATAACGAGAACCGGCCATGCGCCAACCGCGTCTATCAGCAGCGAGTCCGACTCGCCCTGCTTTACATTTTTCAGTGGAGACATCGTGTATGCCTTCCACTAGCGTTTGCGGATGAACAACATTCCCAACAGAATGCCAGAGCATGGTTACCATGAATTCATCACGATAGATGAATAATCCATACTATTGGCAAAAGGACTCGCTGTCCATAACCCCACACCCGCTTCTTCTTCAACGATCACATTTTGTCGAACGTTATTTGCGAACGCGTCGCAACAGCAGCACGCCAACGAGTCCCATTGCCAACAACGCAAGTGTACCCGGTTCAGGTACTTCCGTGACTTCCGCGATTTCCATCGAGTTGATGATCGTATACGCGCCACTGTCCATGGTCACCGTGAACGTTACATCATTGATCCCATCACTCGTGAAATCGGCCAATACCGTTTCGTACGGCTCGTAATTCTGGATTGTGTAGGGATCTTCTAAGGTGCCGGAGCCACCGCTAGCGAAGTTACGGTGCGAGGCGTGCGCAACGTTATACGTACCAGAGACCGTGTCGCCCGAATGGACCAAGACATAGCCTACATCACCGTCTTGGTTTCCATTCGACGGGTGAGTTCCATCGTTATGGTTGGACAACCATGTGTAGTCTCCTTCAGGCAATCCGGAGACGGTGATCGTCAGCGTACCACCCGAAAGGTTAGTGCTGATCGAATCATGCGAAGGATCGGTGGGATCTGGCGACAATCCGTCGTCAATCGTATAGGGAGCTGATGTGCGTGGCCAGTCATCGCCCGTGCGTGCAAATGCACGCATGTTGCTGTTGCTGGTTGACGATATCGAAAGAGCAACATCGATAGTCGTGTCAAACGCGGAATACTGGTGGGAAGTCGGGGCAGCTTTATCGCCCTGGTCGAAGGCCTGGAAGCCTGTCGCCGTAGTTCCCCCAGTCGGTTGAAAATCGACGGACAGCACCTCAGCGGTCGCCGTCCCGCACAGCGCGAACGATAGCGCCGTGACAATCAAAAGAAAGAAAACACGATTCATAAACAGAGTCTCCTATAAACAAA
>JASFHG010000490.1:0-3732 GCA_050123355.1 Planctomycetia bacterium | reverse complement strand
CGTGGTGGGGGAAAATATCTTTGCGCACCGCAAACTCGGCAAGCCCTACTTGCAAGCGGCCGTCGAAGGGACCGCCGAGGTGCTGCCGTCGGTGATCGCCTCGGTGACGACCACGATTATCGCGTTTCTCCCGCTGATGTTTGTTTCGGGGATGATGGGCAAGTTTATCTTCGTGTTGCCGATCGTGATCATCTCGATGCTCGCGGCGTCGTTGTTCGAGTGTATTTTCATCTTGCCGTGCCACTTGGCCCACCACGACAGCGGTCTGTTCCGCGCGATGGGCGTGGTGTTTTACGTTTTTTCGTGGGGGCTCGAGATCATTCACTGGTGTAACCGGACCGCCTCGCGCGGGATGGATTGGTTTATCCAGCGGGTCTATGGCCCGACGCTTAAGGTAGCACTGCGGTGGCGATCCGTGTTCGTCGTGGGCATTTTGAGTACCTTGATTCTCGGGCTGGCCGGTATCCGTTCGGGTTATATTCCGTTTGTCTTTTTTCCGAAGATCGATTCCAACTCGATTGATGCGAACGTTACCTTCCCCAACGGCACGCCGGAGGAGGTGACCGATCGCTGGACGCAAAAAATCGAAGATGGCTTTTGGACCGTCGCCAAGCGTTACGAAGAACAGGGGACCCCGATCGCGAAGCGTTCTTTCCGCCTGATCGGTACCAAGTTGCAGAGCCGATCGCGGGGGCTCAGTAGCGGGTTGTCCGGCGGGGCGGGCCACCAGGGGAGCGTCAACGTCGAATTGATCGACGGAAGTGAACGAACGATCAGTAGTATCGAGATCGTGCGAGCGTGGCGTAAGGAGGTCGGGCCGGTGCCCGGGGCCGAGACGCTTTCGTTCGCCGTCGACCAGCGCGGGCCGGGCGGCAACGCGGTCGAGTTCCGGCTCCTTGCCAAGAAGGAAAACACGGAGCAACTCCAAGAGGCGGTCGAGCGTTGCAAGGAACGGCTGGCCGAGTATCCCGGCGTGTTCGATATCACCGATTCCGATACGCCCGGCAAGTGGGAATTTCGACTTCGCGTCAAGGAAGAGGCTTACTCGTTGGGTATTACCGAAAGCGAACTGGCCAATACGATCCGAAATACCTACTTCGGGAACGAGGTGATGCGGATCCAGCGGGGGCGGCATGAAGTGAAGATCATGGTCTGCTATCCGCGAGACTATCGGCGCTCGCTGGCCAGCTTCAACGAGATCCGTATTTTGACTAGCGATGGGCGAAAGGTGCCGATCAACGAAGTCGCCGACGTGAAGGTGGTCCGCGGCTATACGACGATCACGCGGCAGGACCAGAAGCGGTCGATCACCGTCTCGGCCGATGTCGATGAGAGTAAAAATAATTCGGACCTGGTTCTTACCGATTTGAAGGAGGTGTTTTTGCCTCAACTTTTCAAGGAATTTCCCAAGGTTGGCGTTAGTTGGGAAGGACATCAGAAAAATCGCGATGAATCGTTTACCAGTATGGGAATCGGGTTTTCCGTTGCGCTATTGTTGATGTTCTTCCTCCTGGCCGTGGAGTTCCGTTCTTACGTTCAGCCGATGTTGATCCTGGTCATTATCCCGTTCGGAGCGGTCGGTGCCATCGCCGGGCACGTTTTGATGGGCTACCCGCTTTGCTTCTTCAGCGCGTTCGGTCTGGTCGCGTTGAGCGGGATCGTGGTGAATGACTCGATCGTGTTGATCGACTTTATCAATTCGCTGGTCCGAAAGGGGATGGATCCGAAACAAGCCGTCTTCGAGGCGGGCAAACGACGTTTCCGGCCCGTGTTCCTCACCTCGGCGACCACGATCGGCGGTCTGTTGCCGATCTTGACCGAGACCTCGTTCCAAGCACAGATGCTCATTCCCGTCGCGATCAGTATCGGGTTCGGCGTCCTCTTCGCAATGGTGCTGGTGCTGTTCTTGGTCCCGATTTCCTACTCGATCCTTGCCCAGGTGCTCCAACGATTCGGCGTGGAGATCGGAACCACATTGCAAGAAGAAGATTGGGTCGAGATCGATTCGGCGATCGAGCTGATTGAACCGATCGAGTCGAGTTAGTGCCGCGTTGCATTTCAGTAGTTTCAGGTTTTAGTTTTCACTCGTTAGCGGCGGGGCTTGTCCCCGCGCTTCTGTCGCATCTTCTTCGAACGCGGGGGCAAGCCCCGCCGCTAACGAATGCATAACACTCGCCAAATTGGGGACTACTGAATGTAACAAAACACCGGAAGTTGAAATTTACGCAATAAAAAACGTTAGCCCGGCCATCTTCGACCGGGCTAACGCCATTCTACGCACACTATATTATGGTTCTTGCTGTCCGTATCTATTTCGCCATGGGGTAAGCGATGATCTGCGAGGGGGGTAACGCGCCGGGGAGCATGTCGGCTCCGCGGACTTCGGGCAAGCGTTTGAAGTAAGGAGTCAGCGGGGTGTTTGCCGACAGCATTTCTTCATCGCTCGGATTGTAGTTGTTGCGGATCGCTACCATCGGCACGGCCGCTTTCCATTGGGTCGTTTCGTAGGGGGTGTCGTCAGGTGCGCTTGGCTGCGACGGTGTTTCGTTGCTTGCCGAGGGAGTGCCGGTGGTCGTTGCCACGTCGGAGGCCGTTGTGGTAGGTTGGCGATCGTAAAAGGATCCGCTTTCCCGGGGTTGGTTGTTGCGGTACCGAAACGTTTCGGCGACGGTCGCAGGCCAGAGGCCGGTGGGTCGTCGTTCCGATTCGGGAGTGGCGGCGCTGGTCGACGTGGTGTCGAAGCGTTCCATTTCATCGGAGCGGTCCGAGTCGTCGTATCGATCTTCCGGAGTCGACGTGTTGTCTGCCGGCCGGCTGTTCGTCCAGTTCGATTCTCCCCAGTTGACCGAGCTTCGGCTGTAGGAGTTCTGGCCGTTGTTGTCATAGCCGGGATCGTTTTCGATCGCCGTGCTGTCGTCGTGATAGGTGTTTTCCGGTTCCTTGTAGGATTCCGACGACACTTCCCGATAGGGCGTTTCGGCGGGCGTTTCTTCTTCCTCCGTCCGGGTCGAATTCTCTACCCGGGGTTGGCTCGTGTAGGGGTGATAAGGTTGGACTTCATACTCTTTGAGTTTTGTCGTGGACTCGCCGGTCATCTCCGACGTGGTTTCGGGCAAGGTCGCCGTTTCGGGCGTTTCCTCGTCATGGTTTTCATGGGATGCCACGTAGGGGACCGCCTCGGTTGCGGCCGGGGTGTCGCCGTGCTGCATGGGCGGGTTCCACTTCGCCAGATCTTCGTCCGGCATGGCGGGCATCGGTTTGACTGCAACGGTTCCTTCCGTCTCTACTGTTTCCGACACGTCCGTTGTGTCGTTTGAAACAAGAGATTCGTGCGTCGACCCAGCCGAGTTGAAAACGGCCGGATAGCGGGCGATGTTGATACCGATCGACACCGCCACTGCGACGACGACGAAAATCGCCACCGCAATCCTTGGCATAGTGCGTTCTCTTCCTTCCTCCTTTAGCGAGGATGCTTGGAATTTGGATATGGTTGGAAAACAGGTAGGTATTTTGATAGCATCTTCGGGATGCCTCGTTATAACCATACACCGAGCCAAGCGCCGGGCAAGAAAAGTCAAATGCGTTTTATGAAGAAAGAGGCGATTTCACGCGGCGGACAACGATCGGCGAAACTTTTCGGGTTAGTGAAAGTTTGGCGACCGTCGACAACAGCCCGCAAACTTTACCAGGCTTATCCAGCTCACTTGCTCGAATTACTCTACCAGTAAACAT
>JASFHG010000489.1:0-3737 GCA_050123355.1 Planctomycetia bacterium | reverse complement strand
GCTGGGGGGGTGTTTGGGGGTGGCGGCATGGTTTGCCGGGCGGGCGATCTGCAACACGCCTGCTCCGGCCGCGCCGGTGACGCCGGCTGCCGCGACTGCTCCGCAGCGGACCTGTCCGATCGAGCGGATTCGGGTGGGGCAGCGGGTGGTTGGGGAAAATCCCGAACTGACCAATGCCGAGCGGAACTGGGTCGAGCCGGACGAGGCGACTTGGCGGAAGCTGGTTCTGAAGGCACCGAAAGAGGACGGATCCTGGGCCGACGTCGAGATCATCCGGCCGAACACTTGGCTCGAAGAGCAAAACGCCAAGGTAGGCACTACGGTCGAGATCCACGTGCCCGAGTGCGGCATCCACGGCAACGCCAAGGTGCTCCGGATCGAGCCTTGCCCGCCGATCGAGCCGGGCGACGGCCAGGTCGTCACCGCGACGTTCCACCACCAGGCGGCCACGACGGTTGACGTCCACGTCGAGGGGCTCGACACCCCGATCGGCTGCACCGGCAACCACCCCTTCTGGAGCGAAGACCGCCAAGCCTTCGTCCGCGCTGACGCCCTCCAACCGGGCGAACATTTACGTACATTCACCGACATCGCCGTCGTCACCCACATTGCCCCCCGCTCCGACCCGGCACCCGTCTACAACATCGAAGTCCAAGGCGAACACGTCTACCACGTTGCACAAACGGGTGTGTTGGTGCACAATAGTGGAAAGTTATGCGATGACGTTATACCACCATTACGTAAAGCATATGAAGATGAAGTTAGGGCTTTGGCCAAACAAGTGCCCTACATGAGAGCAAAAGGGTATACTTCCGAGCAAATTGCAAAACGATTATGCAACCAACGCAGAAGAATTGCCACAAAGTTTAAAAACCGAACAGAAGCAGCTTTACGTGGTAAAATTTATGATGGAAATATTAAGAGGTACGCTGGTGACAAGTTAGGGCTAACATGGAAAGAAGCCGTAAAAAAATATAAAGGAGATTATGAGTTAATCATACAAAAAGCGGCCACTCCCGGTCCATGGCCTCCTAAATGGTTAAAGTTATGATATTCTGGTTAGACTGTCGAAAATATGCAGAAACTTTTCAATCTGATGATCTCCTAGTTCTCGATCGAACTAGTGGAATTACAGAAAAATTCCATCGCCATGAGCTATTGAAAAAGTATTCTTTTTTTAATTACAACACTTTTTTCTTTCTTTCAGGAGATTACAATTTTCTTGCAAATACATTGGTTGCCAGTTATGTAGCTGAAGACAGCTTGTTTATAAGAATAAAAAACGAGGAAATCAAACTTCAAGATAGCATTACCATAAATATCGAAGGAACCAATGAGTATCGTGTACTAACAATTCAGAGAAACGAGAAGATCATTACACAGCTTCAATATTCCTTACCAATAGCCATTCCTCCTACCCCTGCGGATTTTCCAGAATACGTGGATGAAGAGGATTATGACTATGGCCTTCATTTAAAAAACTTTTTCAACAACTCTACGCAAAAAAATTTTTTGCTGACTAAGATAAAGGAAAACGAAAAAATCAAAAAAGCAAGTGGTTTCTATAATGTAGAGAAAAAACTATTGGAAGAAAGAGGCTGGATCTACAATGGCCAAACAAAAAGCTACTCTCCTCCTGGAACAAATTAATTATTTCTGGACAAATTAAATACCGCCGCAAATCTTTTTGGGAAAAGGGGTCTAGGATGATTGGGTCAGAAATGAAAGTCTCTTCGTCTAATCGGGAAACTTGCAAGAATCATCGGCCCACCGCCGGGCATAGTTGGGCGGGGGTTTTGGTGCTGGGGGGGTGTTTGGGGGTGGCGGCCTGGTTTGCCGGGCGGGCGATCTGTAACACGCCTGCTCCTGCCGCGCCGGTGACGCCGGCTGCCGCGACCGCTCCGCAGCGGACCTGTTCGATCGAGCAGATTCGGGTGGGGCAGCGGGTGGTTGGGGAGAATCCGGAGCTGACCGATGACCAACGGAACTGGGTCGAACCGGACGAGGCAACTTGGCAGAAGCTGGTCCTGCGGGCACCGAAAGAGGACGGATCCTGGGCCGACGTCGAGATCATCCGGCCGAACACCTGGCTCGAAGAGCAAAACGCCAAGGTAGGCACTACGGTCGAGATCCACGTGCCCGAGTGCGGCATCCACGGCAACGCCAAGGTGCTCCGGATCGAGCCTTGCCCGCCGATCGAGCCGGGGGACGGCCAGGTCGTCACCGCGACGTTCCACCACCAGGCGGCCGCAACGGTCGACGTCCACGTCGAAGGGCTCGACACCCCGATCGGCTGCACCGGCAACCACCCCTTCTGGAGCGAAGATCGCCAAACCTTCGTCCGTGCCGACTCCCTCCAACCGGGCGAACACCTCCGCACATTCACCGACATCGCCGTCGTCACCCGCATCGCCCCCCGCTCCGACCCGGCACCCGTATTCAACATCGAAGTCCAAGGCGAACACGTCTACCACGTTGCCCAAAATGGCATATTGGTGCATAATAGTATGCCTTGTGTTGAAGTCTAAAGAGGTGGAGATGACCTTATGCCTCGCCTCAATGATATAAAAATAGATAAAAAAACGGGCTTGCTAAAACCAACTCATGGTGTGTCGCTTAATACTTCAGCTACAAAGGTTGCGCAACATGGAGAAGCACACAAGATAGTAAGCTTGCCTGATGGATTAAAAATTAAACAAAGGGGAAGAGATCTTAGCCATTTTGAAATTATGCCAACACGAGAGATGTCTTTAGATGAATACAAAAAACTTCTCAGTCAAGTCATAATGGAAAAAATGTAACATGACAAAAAATCAAATTATTTGCAAACATGAGTGTTCCATTTTCTTTGAATATTCTCTCGACGAAAATATTATATATGAACTTGGACAAAAAGGTTGGTGTTGTGCTCAACTCGTTGTTTCAAAAAAAGTTATTTGCCCCCTCACGTTTTATGATCCCATTCGATTACAACAAGATTTTGAAGCAGAAATAGAATGTGGAAACCACTATTTGTTTGTTCCGAATATTATTGTAATACCAGAAATTAACATTTCGAACATGAAATCTGCTGTTGAAAGTTTGTTTCAATCAGGCGAACTTGATCATTTACTGGGTGGGGAACTTTAAAGACTTCCGGACTTTAGGGTGAATAGGTTAGAAAATGAGGAACTCTTCGTCTAATCGGGAAGCTTGCAAGAATCATCGATCCGCTGGGGGGCATAGTTGGGCGGGGGTTTTGGTGTTGGGGGGGTGTTTGGGGGTGGCGGCCTGGTTTGCCGGGCGAGCGATCTGCAACACGCCTGCTCCTGCCGCGCCGGTGACGCCGGCTGCCGCGACCGCTCCGCAGCGGACCTGTCCGATCGAACGGATTCGGGTGGGGCAGCGGGTGGTTGGGGAGAATCCCGAGCTGACCGATGCCGAGCGAAACTGGGTCGAGCCGGACGAGGCGACTTGGCGGAAGCTGGTTCTGCGGGCACCGAAAGAGGACGGGTCCTGGGCCGATGTCGAGATCATCCGGCCGAACACCTGGCTCGAAGAGCAAAACGCCAAGGTAGGCACTACGGTCGAGATCCACGTGCCCGAGTGCGGCATCCACGGCAATGCCAAGGTGCTCCAAATCGAGCCTTGCCCGCCGATCGAGCCGGGGGACGGCCAGGTCGTCACCGCGACGTTCCACCACCAGGCGGCCACGACGGTCGACGTCCACGTCGAAGGGCTCGACACCCCGATCGGCT
>JASFHG010000488.1:0-3762 GCA_050123355.1 Planctomycetia bacterium | reverse complement strand
ATCGTAGCTGCCGGGCCGGTCTTCGTTGATCCGTCCGTCCTGGTCGTTGTCGTACCCTTCCGTGCCGAGCAGGCGGTAGGAGCCTTTCTCCCCTTTCTTGCAGGGGATCAGCAGGTTGGGGAACTCTGGATGCGGTTTCATGTTGCCGTGCGGGTCGCGGACTCGCATCTGGGTGATATTTCCGTCGCCGTCGAGATCGTCGGGCCCATCTTCGTTGACCAGCCCGTCACGATCGTCGTCGACCGGTCGCATACCGCTACGAGGCGTTTTTACCGAGTTCGGTTCGTGCAAGTGCGAGTCGCGTGAGTCGGGGCTCATTGCCGGCATGACGTAGAATGTCCGGTTGTCGACCAGTTCGGCAATCTGTGGATTGCGGGCATGCATTTCGAGCAGATACCACGCGATATAAAGTGCCGCGTCGCTACATTGGAGTTCGTTGGCATGGATCCCGCCGCCGACGAAGAAGCCAGGCTTCTCGGCTGGCTTTCCCTTCGAGAAATTGGTGATCGTCAACACCCACATTTCGCGACCGCCGTAGCTTTTGCCGAGGCTACTCAGCTTGGCATATTCGGGAAAAGTTTTCGCCAGTTCCTTGAATATCCGCGTAATCGAGGCGTGGTCGTGATAGCGATTCCAACGTGCGTCGACTTTCGGGTCAGAAGGCGCGCCCATCGCTTGATAGACCGGCGTCTTTTTCGCTTGGCCGAGACAGACTCCGCTTCCTAAAAGCAGACCAACGAGGAACAGGGTGAAAATCGTTTTGAGGTGTCGTTGAAAGATCATGGTACTATTTTGAATTAACGTGTAAATTTTTATAAGTTAGCCCGGTCACTTATGACCGGTTTGGATTTTTGACTTTGTGTAACTACTTTGAGCAAGCTTTGCCGACCGATGGGCTCCAAGCTTTCACGCGGAATTTCGGCGTTTCTTTCTTGTCGGACGACGGGATACGGATGAGCCACGTCACCTTGGCGTTACCTCCCATCGGTCCGAGGCGGTGGATCTTGGTGCGGCGGCTCCCTTTGATGAACTCGGTCTCTTTAGGTGCGTCCAGCAGCTCAACCTGGATCGGATAGGTCTGTCGCGAAATGCCGCCCATCTCCAGCTCGGTCGGAAGCCAACCTTCGTTCGTGATCACGGCCGTCACGCGATACAGGCCGCCGTCGAGCGGCTCGGTCTCGACTCTTTCGACCTTGAGCTTGGCGAACGAGTTGGACAGCACCGCGAGGTACCGGCCGTGGGCGTGAGCCAGTTTGCCCAGCTCTTTCGCCGGCGGTGTTGTTTGAAGAAACGGTTTGAACCCGCCCACCTCGACGGTTTGGCCGGGGAAGTCGGGATGGTCTACCTTGGTCCAGGCGACAAAACCGTCGATCTTTTTTTCCTTGAACCAACGCAATGCTTGAAGTTGGTCACCAATGTGTTGGTGAATGGTTACCGGTTCTTGTTGGAGGCCCGGGATGGCCCATCCGCGTGTGGAGAGTGACGGTCGGCCAAAATGGAAATAGGCCCAAGGGACGAACGCACCCTTTTCGGTGTTCGGGGCAGGGACGTCTTTTTGGCGGGTGATCTTCGAGTACTCCGCGATGATCCGCCGGAGGTACGAGGCGTCGTTGCCGAGGATTCGGGTTTTGATGCGTTCGCGTTCTTTGCGACTGTCTGGCTGCCATGGTCGCATCAGATTGTCATAGGAGGAGAACGAGAAGACCGCTGCGATATTGGGGTGATCGAAAGCGAAGTCCGCCACGGCACGCGTTTCCGGTTCCGAGACCTGATGCGGTCCGGCTCCGCGACCGAAAAAGTCGTAGTTGAACGGGAAGTTTCGATTGAATTCGACGCCCCCCAGCGGGTCTTCATTGAAACGGCCGTCATGATCGTTGTCGATCCCTTCGATGAATAGCCGGTAACGTCCCCGCTGATGGTTTCGGGTGTTGGCACGAACCATCACTCGTGGATCTTTGGAGTGGGGGACGTAATCGCCGCGAGGGTCTTCCACTCGCATCAGTGTGACCCATCCGTCGCCGTTCAGGTCGTCGGGCCCATCTTCGTCGGTGTGGCCGTCATGATCGTCGTCGACCGGTCGGTTGTTGGTCGTCCGCTCTTGATACGGTTTTTGAAAAAACGCTTCGTATGCATCAGGTGTTGGGCGGGGGATAATATAAAAAGTCGTCTTCGAAAGCAACGGGCCGCCATTTTTATTATCCTTGGCGGTCTCGGTGAAGTAGTCGATCATCCGTACACACAACTCACTGCCGAGTGGCCGGTTTGGCTCGACGCTGCCGAGGACCAACACGGCCCGATTCTTGTCGGCCTGCTTTGGATCGGGATGACCGACCGTCACCAAAAAGATTTTTTTCGCGTCGGGCGAGCCGGACGTTTTGGCCAGTGATTCCAACCGCACCAAGGGAGATGATTTGGCAAGTTGTTTTAAGTGATTGGCAAACTGAACATACGTTTCGTAGCCGACGATCGCGCCTGTGTCTTCGACGGCCTTGGTGTCGAGCGTATCGGCACTGCATGGCATCGACCAAGAGCATACCGGGAGTAAGATGGCCAGACTGCAAAACCGAATTAAATGGCGTGTAAAAAAACGAAAGAAATATCTCATGAGCGCCTACCGCAAAGTTAGAAATAAAGGCGGGTTATTAATGGGGGGATAGTGTTACTTTATTATCCCCAGAAGAGCCTAAAAAAGCAACTCCCTAGAAGTAGGGGTTCGCAGAATAGTGGTGTTGCTAGGTGTTTTGAGAAAAACGGCTTAGCTGCCGAGCTTGCTTGTCGCTTTGCTATGTTTATGCGTCTTCTGCTTCTATGGAAACGGTCAGTGGCAGATAGATCGAAAAGGTACTTCCCGCGCCGAGCTCACTTTGGACTTCGACACGGCCGCCGTGGGCAATCGAGATGTGCTTAACGATCGCCAGCCCCAGACCGGTCCCGCCGAGCTGGCGGCTGCGAGATTTGTCGATCCGGTAGAACCGCTCGAACAGGCGCGAAAGATGCTTGGTTTCAATACCACGTCCTCGGTCGGCCACTTCGACCACACCCATCGTGCCATCACGATAGACGCGTACCTGGATTTCCGTGTCCGACTCGCTATATTTCACGGCATTGTCGAGGAGATTAACGATCGCTTGCTCTAAAAGCCGAGAATTCATTCGAGCCATGAGACTGGTGTCACCATCATACTCGATTGTCATGTTGTTATCCTCGGCCGTTTTTTGGCAGAGCTCGATTGCCGAACAAGCCACCTCGTTGATCGGGCCGACAGGAGAGGTTTCGGTAAGCGTGACGTCCGATTGTAACTCGATACGAGACAGAAGCAGTAGATCTTCGATAATCCGATCCAGCCGGTCGACATGTCGCGAGATGATATCGAGAAAACGGGTTGCATTTTCATGGTCGTCGAGTGCCCCGTCGAGGAGCGTTTCAACAAAGCCCTTGATTGATGTGATCGGGGTTCGCAGTTCGTGGGACACATTGGCCACAAAGTCGCGACGTACATTTTCGAGGCGGCGGAGTTGCGTGATGTCGTGTAGGACGACCATTGCCCCAATCGGTTGATTTTCGGCATCGAGCAACGTGGTGCCATGGGCGCGGAGGATTCGTTCGGTTGGGGTATGGATTCGGACCTCCCCTTCGATCGGCTGTTCACTGGCCGAAGTGGTTTCCACAAATCGCAAGAGGTCTTCTTTTCGGACTACCTCGTTAACGTTTCGACCTTTGATTTTTTCTGCTTCGACGCCGAGCAGCGATTTTGCACTGTCG
>JASFHG010000487.1:0-3799 GCA_050123355.1 Planctomycetia bacterium | reverse complement strand
GTCGATCCCTTTATTTTTAGCAAGCCGCATCTCAATTGGATCATTGCCGTGACGATGTTCGCGATCGGCTCGCTCCTGCCACGCGATGAGATCCGACAGGTCGCCCGCCGCTGGCCAACCGTGCTCGGCGGGACGGCGATTCAATACACGACGATGCCTTTGCTGGCCTTCGGGATCGGTTGGCTCTGCGGTTTTCGCGGCTCGATCTTGACCGGGATCGTGATGGCCGGTTGCGTGCCGGGGGCGATGGCATCGAACGTACTGACGCTTGCCGCTCGGGCGAACGTCAGCTACTCGGTCAGCCTGACCACCTCGGCGACCCTGCTCTCGCCGCTGATGGTGCCGCTGGCATTGAAACTGACGCTCGGCCAGTGGCGCACCTTTCCCGCCGCCCAAACCAGCCTGACGCTGCTGTGGACCGTCGTGCTGCCGGTCGTCGCAGGCCACCTGCTCACACGATTCGTGCCGGTCTTCGAGCGGGCGATGAAAAAAGTCGGGCCGATCGTCGCAAACCTGACCATCCTCTGGATCATCGCTGTCGTGGTCGCGGATAATCGAGACCAACTCGGGCAGTGCACCCTGCTGTTGATCGGGGCGCTGCTCGTCTTGAATCTGGGTGGATATCTTGCCGGAAATCTCGGATCGCGGATAATGCGGTTACCGGTCCCGATGCGACGTGCGTTGACGCTCGAGGTCGGGATGCAAAATGCGGGCCTCGGCACGGTCCTGGTGATAACGCTTTTCCCCGACGAGCCGACCGCCGCGATCCCGACCGCCTTGTACACGTTCGGCTGCATGCTGACCGGCACGATCCTCGCCCGGACGTGGGCCGAGTTTGGACATGCGGAAAACGGTTAGCAATGACGCTCACCGTTGCGTTGTTATGTTAGCCCCGTTGCCTGCAACGGGCACACCAACACCGGTCGCAGGCGACCGGGCTAACCATTAACAAAAAGGATTAAAACCATGCACGCTTCCATCCATGGCAAAACGATCGAGCTTCATCAGGGGGACATCACCGCCGAGACGGTCGACGCGATCGCCAACGCGGCCAACAGCCGATTGGCCGGAGGGGGCGGGGTCGACGGGGCGATCCATCGACGCGGCGGCCCGACGATCATGCAAGAGACCGACGAAAAGTATCCCGACGGCTGCCCAACCGGCTCGGCCGTCATCACGTCGGCCGGCAACCTCGACGCGAAGTACGTGCTCCACGCGGTCGGCCCGGTCTGGCGCGGCGGAACGCACGGCGAGCAAGAGCTGTTGAGTAGTGCCTATCAACGCTGCTTGGAGCTGGCCGCCGAGCACGACTGCCACAGTGTCGCCTTCCCGGCTATCAGTGCGGGCGTCTACCGCTACCCGCTCGACCAAGCGGCCCGGGTGGCCCTTTCGACGGTCGCCGACTTCTTCGCCACCCACGACCAGCCCGAGCTCGTCCGCTTCATCCTCTTCACCGAATCCACCTACGCCGCCTTCGCGGCCGCATTGGAAGAGTTGACAAAATAATTCCGTTCTTTTGAAAACCGTAATTCGGTAGGGTGCGTCGAGACGCACCTTCAAAAAAACGTTTGCGATAGAAACTTTTACCCGCCAAACGCCGAACAAGCTCGGCGGCTATTGAGTCTCAGGTATTTAAAATTACATCGTCAAGCCGGAATTGGGCCGCGAAGCGTGCCCTATTCCGGGTCGGAACCGCAATAGGGACTGGCGTCCCAATTTCGGCTTGGTATAAGAATATGGAAATTTTGTGACAGCGTAAGGATCATTTAAAATGCAGCTATCAATAAATACCTGAGGCTCAATAAAGGTGCGTCCCGACGCACCCTACCGAAAGGAGTTTTTGACATGAAATGCCCCAAGCATCCCGGCATGCGACTCCACTGGAGCATCCACACAAAATACCCGGAGCTCAAAAAGTACCATCAAAGCAAGATCCATGTGGAGGAAATCGAGCCGAACTCGCGACCCTTGATCGAGCCGCCACTGGAATACGACGAAAACGACGCGGCGGATATGGTCATCAAGAATGCGAACCTTTTTCAGGAGGACGGTTCGTCAACCGGGCAGGCGATCGCCATTTCGAAAAACATCATCACGAAGGTCGGCCCGTGGGAAACGATCGAGCCGCTTGTCACCGAGTCGACCCGGATTTATGACGCCGGCGGGGCATCGGTTCTGCCCGGCTTCACCGATTCTCACCTTCACCTCCTCCCGGCCATGGAGCGATTACGCGCCTGTGATGTGGAGCCGGTCAAGACGGCCGACGAATTCAAGGAACAGGTGGCCGCTTTCGCCGAGGCGAATCGGGACCGGCCGGTTCTTTACGTTTTCGGACTGCATTACTTTGATCCGCCGATCATTCCTTCCGAGACATGTCGAGCGTTTCTCGATCAGATCGTCCCGGACCGGCCGCTGATGGTTTTTGCCCACGACCTTCACACGGCCTGGGGAAACACCAGGGCGTTGGAAGTGGCCGAGATACTCCACCCCATGCCCCCGTTCCCTGTTCTGATCGAAGAGTTGGACTTCGACCGAAACATTATTCTGGGCGCCGACGGCATCCCGAGCGGCGAGCTGCGTGAACCGGAGGTGTACTTCTTGGTAAGCGGTCCTTTAGCCAAAACCTTTCCCAAGACGATGGAAGAAAATTTGGACGACTTGAAACAGGTCTGCCGGGAACTGGCCCGCCACGGCTTGACGTCGATCCACCGGATGGCCCTGGCCCAACCGGCCGAAGACATCTCGCTGCTACTTTGGCTTTTGGAATTGGACCAACGTGGCGAGCTGCCGATCCGGGTGAGCACCTCTTATTCGGCGGTGGCCGACACGAACATGCTGGAGGATGTCTACCAGGCGTCCCAAATCCGGGACGCGTTCGCGATGGCCCGACGTGGAAAAATCACGGCGGCCGAACTGCACGACTATCTGGTCGGGTGTCTCCAACGAGTCGGCCGAGAACGGCACGAGGCGATCGAGGAGCTGCAACGTGAGAAACGCGAGATCCAGGACCATCCGCACATCCACAAAATCCTCCATCGCATGAAGCATATCCATCATGTGATCGATCAAGTGTGCATCCAACCCCACGTGCAACGAGCCAATCCTCACCAGGACGAAACGCTTCCGACGCATATAAAACAGGACTGCAAGATCCGTTGCGATACGATCAAGGTATTCATGGACGGCGTGATCGAGAAGGATACGGCCTACCGGCTGGATCAGACGCCCGGGGCGGGGATCCCCGAATTCAACCAGGAAGAGATCGTCGCGATGGTCGAGTTGGCCGACCGGCTGGGGATGCAGGTGGCCGCCCATTCGATCGGGGACGCATCGGTTCGCTCGGTCCTCGATGCGATTGCCAGTGCTCGGGAAAAACATGACGAGATCGACCAGGCCCGAACGCATTCCATCCGGCACCGGATCGAGCACATCGAGATATGTCGGCCGGAAGATCTTCCGCGTTTTGTCGACCGGTCGGTGATCGCCTCGATGCAACCGCTCCACGAACACGACCCGCCCACGCTCTGGCATGAGCTGGTCCCGAAAGACCAATGGGACACGGCCTTCGCTTGGAAAACGTTGGTCGAGGAGGGGACGGCGATCGTCTACGGCAGCGATTGGCCGATCGTTTCGTGCGACGTGCGAGTCGGTATCCACCGTGCCGTCACCCGCACCCCGTGGCTCGAAGGCGAACCGGACCAGAGCCTGACACTCGCCCAGGCCTTGGGCGCATACACCTCCAACGCCGCGTTTACGGAATATTCGGAAAAGGTCAAAGGCAAGATCCAGCCCGGCCGCT